>NZ_DASVSF010000106.1 GCF_036388275.1 Longimicrobium sp. | reverse complement strand
ACCACGCTCTTGCGTCGCGCCTCGGCCTGCTCCTTGTCGGTGTCATCGAACAGCATCGGTGCCAGCTTCTGGCGCATATGCCATTCGAGGTAATAGGCCAACATGCAGAGAAACACGTGCGACCGGACCCGATCCTCTAGCAGCCTGTCGGAGTTAGTTTGGCGATGTTTAGCGGGAAAGGTTGTTTGCGCCGGCATCACGGCCTCCGACGTGTAGCCGGATAGCGGAAGCCGCGCTTGAGAGCTCGGCCATCGTAACACCGATCACAGTGCCCTCACAAACGCACCGGATCGCCGCGAACAGGGCGCGATCTGGCTCAGTTCACCCCTGCCAGACAAAACATCCGCTTCAGGTTCCACGCCATGGTCACGAGGCTCCATTCACCGCGCACCTTGTTGAGGCCACGCAGCAGGAACTGTCGGAACCCGAGCACCGACTTGATGATGCCGAACACCGGCTCGGCGGTCTGCTTGCGCAGGGCGTAGCGTGCCTTGCCGTGTTTCGTCTGAAGCCGATGGCGCATCGCTTCCAGCGGCGTGGGCTCCTTCGGCGGCAGCGGGTCTGCCGCGAAACGTTCGGCCAGCGAGGGGTGGTGCGCCTCACGCCCCATCGCGATCACCGGTTCGATCCCGGTGGCGGCGCAGGCGTTCACGTTGGCCTCGCTAAAATAGCCATTGTCGGCAAGCAACGCGCCCACCTTGCCCAGTTCGCCGGGCAGTTCGGCCAGCTTACCCAGCATTGGCTCAAGCTGCTGCTTGTCGTTCGGCGCCTGCACCACATCGGTGGCCACCACCAGCAGGCTGTCCGCCGCCACCGCCGCCTGGGCGTTGTAGCACTGCTCGAACCCGCCGCCGGCCACCGGCATGATCCGCGATGCTTCGTCCGTCAGATTGACCTGATCGCTCGGCAGCGGACCTTCCGCCGGCGGCTGCGGCACCCGGCCGCCAGGCTTCTTGCCTGTCTGCGCCGCCTTGGCGTCGCGGGCCGCCATCCTGGCGTCATACGCGGCGCGCTCGCGGGCATGGCGCTCCTTCGCCCGCGCCTCGATCACCGCTTTGGCGCGGGCGATCTCGGCCAGCCGCGTCTCCCGCCGCGCCAGTTCCTCAGGCACCTGCATCCCGTCCGGCATATCCGCCTGGTCGGCCGCCTCCGCCTTACCCAGCAGATCAGCGACTTCAGCTTTCAACTGCGCCTCGATCTTGCTCGCGTGCGCGTACGACAACGCGCTGTGCCGGCTGGCATTGGCGTGGATCTTGGTGCCATCGAGCGCTACCGTGCCAAGCTTCAACACGCCCATCTCGCGAGCCACACCCAGCACCTGCACGAACAGCGCTTCGATCTGTTTGAGGAAGCGGCGCCGGAACGTGGCGATGGTGTCGTGGTCGGGATGCTGATTGGCGGCGACGTAGCGGAATGCCACCGAATCATGCGTCGCCCGTTCCAGGGCGCGGCTGGAAAACACCCCGGTGGCGTAGCCGTAGATGATCAGGCCCAGCAGCAGCCTTGGGTGGTAGGACGCCTCGCCCGAGCCACGGTAGCTGCCGGTCATGGACCGCAGGTCCAGGCCCTCGATCACCTCTGCCACGAACCGCGCGAGATGGCGCTGCGGCAGCCATTCATCGACCGACGGCGGCATCAGGAAATCCATGTCGCGGTTGATCGGGCGGAAGTTGCTCATGTGGCTAGGGTCCGGCGGGGATGCGAAGCGGGTGCGCCGGATTCTACCGCATGCTGCCGCGTCGCGTTAAGTCCGACAGGCTGCTAGCGATATGGCTGCGGCGCAAGGTTTTGCGGTCCCTGGCCGTACGGCGGTGGCGCCGGCTGCGGTGGCGGCATCGTGGTGTAGAGCGGAACCGTGCCGGTGCCCATTGTCGATCCCTGGCTCGTGCTGAACGATGACGTGGAATCGCCGGTGGAATAGCGGCTTGTGCTGCTTTTCGGGTCGTTCCGCGGGGCGGCCAGCGGATCGTTGAAGGCGTCCAGCGGCACATGCAGCAGAGGCTGGCGTTCCTTGGGCGCGGTGTCAGGCTTGACCGCGGGAACCCGCGCCGGAACCGGCACCTGGGGATCCTCGAACAGGTCGCGGAACGCATCCTCGCGCGGCGCGTCCGGCGCCTTCCGGTAG
>NZ_DASVSF010000105.1 GCF_036388275.1 Longimicrobium sp. | reverse complement strand
AGGGCACCTCCTGGTGCTCGTACGCGCCCAGCGTCACCTCCCGCACCCGCCGCAGCACCTCGCGGAAGCTCGGGTCGCCGGAGAGATCGGTCCGCAGCACCAGCGTGTTGACGAAGAAGCCGATCAGCCCCTCCACCTCGTCCCGCCCCCGCCCGGCGATCGGGCTGCCCACCACCACGTCCTCGCTCCCCGCGTACTTGCCCAGCAGCACCTGGAAGGCAGCCAGCGCAACCATGTACAGCGTCGCGCCCTCGCTGCGTCCCAGCGCCTGCAGCCGCTCCAGCAGCTCCAGGGAGAGCTCCACCGGCACCGTCGCGCCCCGGTGCGTCTGCACCGGCGGGCGGGGATGGTCCGTCGGCAGCTCCAGCAGCTCCGGCGCGCCCGCCATGCGCTCCTTCCAATACGCCAGCTGCCGGTCCAGCACCTCGCCCGCCAGCTGCTCCCGCTGCCAGACCGCGTAGTCGGCGTACTGCACCCCCAGCTCCGGAAGCGGCGACCCACGTCCCTCGCGGTACGCCGCGTACAGCGCCGAAAGCTCGCGGAAGAGCACCCCCAGGCTCCACCCGTCGCTGACGATGTGGTGCATCCCGAGCAGCAGCACGTGATCCTCGGCGCCCAGCCGCAGCAGCGCCGCTCGGAACAGCGGCCCCGCGGCAAGGTCGAACGGCCGCCGCGCCTCCTCGCCCGCACGCCGCATGACCGCCGCCTCGCGATCCGCCTCGCCGAGCCCCGACAGGTCCTCCACCGGCACGACGAAGCCGCCGAACGGCGCGACCACCTGCACCGGTGAGCCGTCCACCTCCGCGAAGACGGTCCGCAGCGCCTCGTGACGCCGCACGATCTCGCCCAGCGCCCGCTCCAGCGCCGCCTCGTCCAGCGCGCCCTCCAGGCGCGATGCCATGGGCATGTTGTAGACGGCGCTTCCCGGCTCCAGCCGGTCGATGAACCAGAGCCGCTCCTGCGCAAAGGACAGCGGCAGCGCACCCGTGCGCTCCACCGGCACCACCGGCGGCAGCACCGGCAGCTCCGCGCGGCGCATCTCCTCCACGCGCACCGCCAGCTCCGCCACCGTGGGCCCCTCGAAGAGCGCCCGCAGCGGCACCTCCACCCCGAACACCTCGCGGATGCGCGACACCACCCGCGTGGCGAGGAGCGAATGCCCGCCCAGCTCGAAGAAGCTTTCCTCCACGCCCACCCGCTCCAGGCGCAGCACCTCCGCCCAGATCCCCGCCAGCACCTCCTCGGTCGGCGTCCGCGACGCCAAGTACCGGTCCTCCTCCGGCGCCAGCTCCGGCGCGGGGAGCGCCCTGACGTCCAGCTTCCCGTTCGGCGTCAGCGGCAGCTGCTCCAGCGCCACGAAGGCGGCGGGCACCATGTACTCCGGCAGGCTCTCCCGCAGGTGCGCGCGCAGCCCGGCCGCCTCCACACCTCCCACCACGTACGCCACCAGCCGCTTCTCTCCGGGCTGGTCCTCGCGCACGATCACCCGCGCGCCGCGCACCTCCGCGTGCGCCGACAGCGCGGCCTCGATCTCCCCCGGCTCGATGCGGAAGCCGCGCACCTTCACCTGGTGGTCCACCCGCCCCAGGAACTCCAGCTCGCCCCCGGCCGACCACCGCACCCGGTCGCCCGTCCGGTACAGCCGCCCTCCCGCCACGCCGAACGCGTCAGGGACGAAGCGCTCCGCCGTCAGCCCCGGCCGGCCCAGGTAGCCGCGCGCCACCCCCACGCCCCCCACGTACAGCTCGCCGGGGACGCCGGCCGGCGCGGGCTGGCCGGCCGCGTCCAGCACGTACACCCGCACGTTCTCCAGGGGGCGGCCGATCGCCGGCGCACGCCCGTCCGCCTCGCAGGCAGCGGAGGCGGCGCAGACCGTGGCCTCCGTCGGCCCGTAGGCGTTCACGAAGGCACGGCCAACGCTCCACCGCTCCACCGTGGCGGCGTCCACCGCCTCTCCCGCGCTCACCACCGTGCGCAGCTCCGGCAGGTCGTCCGGCGCGAGGATGCCCAGCACCGACGGCGGCAGGGTAGCCACCGTGACCCGCCCGCGCCGCAGCGTCTCCAGCAGCTCCAGACCGGGGAGAAGCGCCTCGCGCGGCGCCATCACCAGCGTGGCCCCGGTCAGAAGCGCATCGAACAGCTCCGCAACCGCCGCGTCGAAGGAGAACGAGGCGAACTGCAGCACGCGGCTGGTGCCGTCGATGCCGAAGCGGCGGGCCTGCGCGTACGCCAGGTTGGGAACGCCCCGGTGCGGCACCATCACCCCCTTGGGCGTCCCGGTGGAGCCGGAGGTGTAGATCACGTACGCCAGCTGGTCGGGCGAGACGCCGCGCTCCGGGTTCTCCGCGGACTCCGCCGCGATCCGCGCTCCGTCCCCGTCCACGCTCACCACCGCGACGCCGTCGCCGGCGGGGAGCGCCGCGCGCAGCGACTCCTGCGTCACCAGCACGGGCACGGCCGCGTCGGCCAGCACGAACGCCAGCCGCTCCGCGGGATAGGCGGGGTCCAGCGGAACGTACGCGCCGCCCGCCTTCAGCACCGCGAAGACGGAGACGACCATCTCCATCCCCCGCTCCAGGCAGATCCCCACCCGCGCCTCGGGCCCGACGCCGAGTCCGGCGAGGTGGTGCGCCAGCCGGTTCGCCCGCTCGTTCAACGCGCCGTAGCCGAGGGTTTTCCCGTCGAACTCGACCGCCATGGCGTCCGGCGTCCGCGCCGCCTGGGCTTCGAAGAGCTCGTGGATGCACCGGTCCGCCGGGTACTCCGCCTCCGTCCGGTTCCACTCCTCCAGCACCAGCGCGCGCTCCGCCTCGCCGAGCAGTTCCACCCGCGAAAGCCGCACGTCCGCGTCGGCGGCCACCTGCTCCAGCACCCGTGCCAGGTGGCCGAGCATCCGCCGGACCGTGCCGCGCTCGAACAGGTCCGTGGCGTAGCTGAGGCGCGCGCGGACGCCGTCGGGCCCCTGCGCCAGCTCCAGGGTGAGATCGAAACGCGCATCCTCCTCCCCGCTCCCCGCCGCCTCCAGCAGCAGCGCGGGCCCCGCCGCCTGCGCCGGAGGCGCCGCCGTCACGGCCGGCCCACCGCTCACGCTGTGCTGGTTGTGCAGGACGATGACGGCCTGCACCAGCGGGGCGTGGGTCAGCGAGCGCTCGGGGTTCAGCTCCTCCACCAGCTTCTCGAACGGGAGCGCCTGGTGCTCGAAGGCGCGCAGCGTGGCCTCGCGCACGCGCCCCAGCAGCTCGGCGAAGGTGGGATCGCCCGAGAGGTCGCCGCGCAGCACCAGCGTGTTCACGAAGAAGCCGACGATCCCCTCCACGTCCGCGGTGCCGCGGTTGGCGACCGCCGTGCCCACCAGCACGTCGTCCTGGCCGGCGTAGCGGCCCAGGAGGAGCTGGAAGGCGGCCAGGTACACCATGAACGGCGTGGCGTCGTGCGCCCGCGCCAGCGCGTCCACGCGCGCGCGGAGGCCGGCGCCCAACGAGGCGCTCACGGCGGCGCCCCGATGCGTGCGCACGGGGGGCCGCGGGCGGTCCGGCGCGATCTCCAGCAGCGTGGGTGCCCCCTCCAGCGCGTCGCGCCAGAAGCCCACCAGCCCCGCGAGCGCATCGCCGGAAAGGCGCTCGCGCTCGCGGAGCGCGTGGTCGCCGTACTGCAGCGGGAGCGGCGCCAGCGGCGAGGGCTGGCCGCGCGAAAAGGCCTGGTACAGCGCCTTCAGCTCGCGTTCCAGGATGCCGCTGGACCAGCCGTCGGTGATCGCGTGGTGCAGGTTCCACAGCAGGGCGTGCTCGTCGGCCGCCAGCCGAACGAGGAAGGCGCGGAAGAGCGGGCCCTCCTCCAGCCGGAAGGGGGCCGCGGCGTCCGCGCGCGCCAGCCGCTCCACCTCCGCGTGCACCGCGTCGGGGGCGAGGGCGGAGAGGTCCGTCACCTGCAGCCGGAAGAGCGCGGGCGGGGCGACCACCTGAACCGGCTCTCCGCCGCGCTCCTCCAGGTGCGTGCGCAGCGTCTCGTGGCGCCGCACCAGCTCGTCTACGGCGCGCTCCAGCGCGGCCACGTCCAGGGGGCCGGGGATGCGCCAGATGCGGGGCATCGAGTGGGCGGTGCTCCCCGGCTCCAGGCGATCCAGCAGCCACAGCCGCCGCTGCGCGAACGACGCGGGAAACTCGGAGGGGCGCTCGCCGCCGCCGTGCCCGGCCGACGCCGCGGCTGCGCCGGCCTTCAGCCTCAGCTTCAGCGCCAGCAGCCTCTGCTTTTCGGGCGACAGCTGGGCCAGCCGGGAAATGATGTCAGGCATCCTGCTCTGTATGCGGTGGGCTCCCGGCGAGACGGAGGCGCCGGGCGCCTGGTGCTTCGCGACCGCGGTTCGGTGCGGCGCGGCCGGTTCGTGCCCGGCGGGCCGGCTGCCGCGGGTGAGGGGGCGTTCGACGGGCCCGGCCGCATGCCGCGGCGGCCCGTTCCCCCGACCCCCACAGGCGTCGATGTAAGCTTTTTGGGAGCAACGATTTGTGCTTGCGGTGTCTAATAAAGTACGTCCGCTGCGCGAATTGCGCTACCCCGGCAGGTATAGATCTATGCCATTGTTCGGCTTACGCTGATGCCCCCGCCCCCGCCCCCGCCCCGGCAAGCGGCGGCAAGCGTGGGAGGGGGCTTTTCGGCCGCCGCGCGGAGTTCAGCGTGCACGGAATGCTTCGCCGGCAACCTCCCCGGAACGAGGAGGTCGTCGGCGACGCGGCCAGGAGGGGGCGCCGCGGGCGCGCACCGCCGCCCCACGGCCACGCCCCGCCCTCACGCCTCCTCCCCGATCCCCGCCAGCAGCGCCGCCACCTCCTCGTCGCTCAGCCCCTCCAGTTCCGCCAGAGCGTCGGCGATGGCGCCGCCGCCGCCGTCGGCGGCGGCGACCGAGGCCTCAACCGCCGCGGCGAGGCCGGCGACGGTCGGGCTCTCGAAGAGCACGCGCAGGGGAAGCTCCACCTCCAGCATCCGGGAGATGCGCGCCAGCACCTGCGCCGCCTTGAGCGAGTGGCCGCCGTGCACGAAGAAATCGTCCTCCACGCCCACCTTCTCCACGCCCAGCACCTCCATCCAGACCTCCGCGATCACCCGTTCCGTGACCGTGCGCGGCTCCACCGTACCGGCCTCGCTCGCCACCGCCTCCGGCTCCGGCAGGGCGCGGCGGTCCAGCTTGCCATTCGCCGTCAGCGGAAGCCGGTCCAGCCGCACGTAGGCCGACGGGACCATGTACTCCGGCAGCAGCGCCTTCAGGTGCGACCGGAGCGCGGCGTCGTCGTGCTCGGCCGATCTCTCGACAGGGACCCAGTAGGCGACGAGACGGCGGTCGCCCGCGCCCGCCTCGCGCGTAATCACGGCGGCCTCCTTGACCGCGGCGTGCGCGGCAAGGGCGCTCTCCACCTCGCCCAGCTCCACGCGGAAGCCGCGCACCTGTACCTGCTGGTCGGCGCGCCCCATCGGCTCCACCCCGCCGTCGGGGCGGTAGCGGCCCAGGTCGCCGGTGCGGTACAGGCGGTCGCGCGGATCGCCGGTCCACGGGTTGGCCACGAAGCGCTCCGCCGAGAGCGCTTCGTCGCCCAGATAGCCGGCCGCCAGGTGCGGCGAACGCATCCAGATCTCGCCCACCTCGCCGATCCCCGCGATCTCCCCCCTCGTGTTGCGGACGAGGAGCTGAACCCCGGGAATCCCGCGTCCCAGGGGGATGATCTCCTTCTGCTCGGCTTGCGGGTCGACCACGTGGAACGAGACGGCGCGCTGCGTCTCGGTAGACCCGTAGTAGTTGACGACGCGCAGGTTGGGCGCGAGCGCCGCCAGACGCTGCACGTCGGCGCGGCGCAGGACGTCGCCCACGAAGAAGGCGCGGCGCAGCGAATCGATCCGCTCCCCCTCGGACGCGTCCGCCAGCAGCTGGCCCATCGCGGGGGTAAGGTGCGCGACGGTGATTCCGGCCTCGCGCATCCACCGCGCGAGGTAGCCGGGGGTGCCGATTCCGTCCGGCTCCGGCGCGACGACCGCGGCGCCGAGCTGGAGCGGGGTGAAGACGTCGCGGTGCAGCGGGTCGTGCGCCAGCCCGGAGACGAGGCTGAAGCGGTCGGACGCGGAGAGACCGAACTCCGCCGCCAGCCAGGGCGTGAAGTGCGTGAGCGACGAGTGCCGCCCCATCACCGCCTTGGGCGTCCCGGTGGTCCCCGAGGTGAACGACAGGTACGCCAGCGTGTCCGGCCCGACGTCCACGTTCAGCGGATCGCCGGAAGAATCCATCGCGTCCGCGGGCTCTTCGCTCCGCGGGTGGATGACGACGGTCGCGCGGATCGTCTCCCCCATCGAGTCCAGCGCCTCGCGCGGCAGATCGCCCGCCGCGGGGAGGTGGATGTGCACGGCGGGGCGCGCGATGCGGACGTACTCGGCCAGGCGGGCCGGCGGGTAGGCCGGATCGAGGACCAGGAAGGCCGCGCCGCTCTTCATCGTTCCCAGCAGCGCGCGCACCAGCGCGGCGCTCCGGTGGCCGGTGATGGCGACGACATCCCCCACCCCCACCCCGGCATCCGCCAGCGCGCGGGCGACGCCGTCCGTAGCGCCGTCCAGCTCGGCGTACGTCCAGCGTTCACGCGGGTCCTCCACCGCCAGCGCGTCCGGCGTCTCCATCGCCCGCGCGGCGAACACTTCGTGGACCGCGCCGCGCCACGTGTCGTCCAGCGGCTCGGCCGGGTCGGGAAGGACGCCGCGCGCCGCCTCCGTCGCCAGCGACAGCGCACCCACGCGGGTTTCCGGCGCGGCCGCGGCCTGGCGGAGCACGCCTTCGAGCTGCGCCAGCAACTCGCGCATCCGCCGCGCGTCGAACAGGTCGGCGGCGTACACCAGATTGACGAAGATCGTCCCGTCGCCCTCCCCCACGTACAGCGTGAGGTCGAACTTGCTGGTCGCCTCGCCAAGCGAGCCGGCCCCCGCCACCGCCAGCCCCTCGGCCTGGAAGGTTCCGTCCTGGAAGTTGGCGAGATTGAGCATCACCTGGAACACGGGGGCGTGCGCCATGCTGCGCTCGGGACGCACCTCCTCCAGCACCCGCTCGAAGGGGAGATCCTGGTGCGCGTACGCGTCCAGCGTGGTCTCGCGCACCCGCCCCAGCAGCTCGCGGAAGGTCGGGTCGCCCGAAAGGTCGGTCCTGAGCGCCAGCGAGTTGAGGAACAGGCCCACCATCCGCTCGGTCTCCGCCCGCGTCCGCCCCGCGATCGGCGTCCCCACCACGACATCGTCCTGTCCGGCCAGGCGTCCCAGGACCACGTCCAGCGCGGCCAGCAGCACCATGAACAGCGTGGCCCCCTCGCGGCGGGCGAGCGCGTTCACCTCCGCCGTCAGGCCGGGCGCGACGACCAGGCTCTCGAGCGCGCCGCGGTGCGATTCCACCGGCGGCCGGGGACGGTCGGTCGGCAGCTCCAGCAGCGCCGGAGCGCCGTCCAGCGCCTGCCGCCAGAACTCCAGCTGCCGCTCCAGCACGGCGCCGGACAGGCGCGCGCGCTGCCACACCGCGTAGTCCGCGTACTGCAGCGCGGGCTCCGGCAGCGGCGACGGTTCGCCGCGCGCAAAGGCGCCGTACAGGGCGGAGAGCTCTTCCTTCAGCACTTCCAGCGACCACCCGTCGCCGATGGCGTGGTGCAGGTTGAGGAGGAGGATGTGCTCGTCTCCCGCGCCGTGGACGAGCGACCCGCGGAAGAGCGGCCCGCGCGCCAGGTCGAACCGGTGCCGCGAAGATTCGGCCGCCAGGCGGCCGCCTTCGGCCCGCTGCTCGCCCTCCGGCAGGTGCCGCAGGTCGGTGACCGGAAGGTCGAAGCTGGCCGGGGGCGGGGCGATCCGCTGCACGGGAACGCCGTCCACGGCCGGAAGGGTCGTGCGCAGCGGCTCGTGGCGGCGCACCAGCTCCGTCAGCGCGCGGCGAAGCGCGTCGGTATCGAGGCGGCCGGTGATGTGGAACGAGAACGGCATGGCGTACACCGGGCTTCCCGGGTCCAGCGCGTCCACGAACCAGAGCCGCTCCTGCGCGAACGTCACCGGCAGGTCGCCCTCGCGCCCGGCGGGGGCGATGTCGCCGGCGCCGGCCGCCGCGCCACTGCCGCGCAGACGCTCGATCTCGGCCGCCAGCCCGGAAAGGGCCGGCCGCTCGAAGAGGGTGCGGAGCGGGAGCTCCACACCCAGGACCTCCCGCACCCGCGAAACCACCCGCGTGCCCAGGAGCGAGTGCCCGCCCAGCTCGAAGAAGTGGTCTCTCCGGCCCACCCGCTCCACTCTCAGCAGCTCCGCCCAGATCTCCGCGAGAGCCACCTCGATCCTGCCCACCGGCGCCTCGTACTCCCGCGACGCATACGCGTCTCCCTCCGGGGCCGGCAGCGCCTTTCGATCGACCTTCCGGGTCGGCGTGAGCGGAAACCTGTCCAGCCGCACGTATGCCGCCGGGACCATGTACTCCGGGAGCGCGGCGGAAAGGTGCGTACGGAGTGCCTCCGCGTCCGCGTCGCCGACCACGTACGCCACCAGCCGCTGGTCGCCCGGCACGTCCTCGCGCGCCACCACCGCCGCCTCACGGACCCCCGGGTGCTCCGCGAGCCGCGCCTCGATCTCCCCCAGCTCGATGCGGAAGCCGCGCACCTTCACCTGGAAGTCGGTCCGGCCCAGGTACTCGATGGTTCCGTCCGGGCGCCACCGCGCCAGGTCGCCCGTGCGGTACATCCGCGCTCCCGGCTCGCCGCCGAACGGATCGGCCACGAAGCGCTCCGCCGTCTGCTCCGGCCGCCCCAGGTAGCCGCGCACCACCCCCGCCCCCCCGATGTACAGCTCGCCCGCCACCCGCACCGGCACCGGCTGGCCCGCCGCGTCCAGGATGTAGACGCGAGCGTTCGCCAGCGGCCGCCCGACCGGCACCTGTCCGGCGGCGGCGGCGAAATCGGCACGCACCGGCTCGGCGGTGGACCAGATGGTGGTCTCCGTGGGCCCGTACACGTTCCAGAGCGCGCCCACCCGGCTCCGCAGCGCCGACGCCAGCTCCGCCGGAAGCGCTTCGCCGCCGCAGAGCGCGCGCACGTCCGGCGCGCCTTCCCACCCCGCCTGCACCAGCATCCGCCAGGTGACCGGCGTGGCCTGCATCACCGTCGGCGCGTACGCCTGGATCGCCTCCGCCAGCCCCGCCGGGTCGGCGGCCCGCTCCCGCGGCAGCACGATGATCCGCGCACCGTGAAAGAGGGGGAGGAAGATCTCCAGCACCGAAGGGTCGAAGGCGTACGTGGTGACCGCCAGCACCCGGTCCGCCGCCTCCATCCCCACGATCTGGTGGAACGCGCGGTGGTGGTTCACCACGCCCCGGTGCGGCACGGCGACGCCCTTGGGACGGCCGGTGCTTCCGGAGGTGTAGATTACGTACGCCAGGTGCGCCGGCGTGAGCGCGCCGCGCTCCGGGTTCGTCACGGGGTGGTCCGCCCACTCCGCGCCCTCCACGTCGATCACCGGCGCCTCGATGCCCGCGAACAGCGCGTCCATCCCGTGCAGCGAGCGCTGCGTGAGCACGGCCGCGGGCGCGCTGTCGGCCAGCATGTACGCCAGCCGCTCCGCCGGATACGACGGGTCGAGCGGAACGTAGGCCCCGCCCGCCTTCATGACGCCGAGGAGGCCCACCACCATCTCCGGGCCGCGCTCCACGCAGATCCCCACCCGCACGTCCGGACCGACACCGCGCTCCCGGAGGTGGTGCGCCAGCCGGTTCGCCCGTGCGTTCAGCTCGGCGTAGCTGAGCGAGCGATCCTCGAAGACCACGGCCACCGACTCGGGCGTGCGCTCCGCCTGCGCCTCGAACAGCTCGTGCACGCACGCGTCGGCCGGGAACTCCGCGTCCGTCGCGTTCCACGCCTCCAGCACCAGCGCGCGCTCCGACTCCCCGAGCAGCTCCAGCCGCGAAAGCCGCACGTCGGGGTCGGCGGCCACCTGCTCCAGCACGCGCTCCAGGTGGCGCACCATGCGCTCCATGGTCCCCGGCTCGAAGAGGTCGGTGCTGTAGTTCAGTTCTCCGTGCAGCCCCCAGGGAGTCGTCGCGAGCGCCAGGTAGAGATCGTGCTTGGCGACCTCCACGGCCCCTCCGGCGCCACCCACCTGAAGGCCCGGAAGCGCGCCTCGCCCTTCCCCGCCCCCGTCGTTCTGCAGCGTGAACATCACCTGGAAGAGAGGCGAGTGGCTCGCGCTGCGCTCCGGCTGCAGCTCGGCCACCAGCTTCTCGAACGGCACCTCCTGGTGCTCGTACGCGCCCAGCGTCACTTCCCGCACCCGCCGCAGCACCTCACGGAAGCCCGGGTCTCCCGAAAGGTCGGTGCGCAGCACCAGCGTGTTGACGAAGAAGCCGATCAGCCCCTCCACCTCGCTCCGCGTGCGTCCGGCGATCGGGCTCCCCACCACCACGTCCTCGCTGCCGGCGTGCTTGCCCAGCAGCACCTGGAAGGCAGCCAGCAGCGTCATGTACAGCGTCGTTCCCTCGCTGCGCCCCAGCGCCTGCAACCTCTCCAGCAGCTCCGGAGAGAACTCCACCGACACCGATTCGCCCCGGTACGTCAGCACCGGCGGGCGGGGACGGTCCGTGGGCAGCTCCAGCAGCTCCGGCGCGCCCGCCAGGCGCTCCTTCCAGTACGCCAGCTGACGGTCCAGCACCTCGCCCTCCAGCTGCTCGCGCTGCCACACCGCGTAGTCGGCGTACTGCACCGCCAGCTCCGGCAGCGGCGACTCACGCCCCTCGCGGTACGCCGCATACAGCGCGGAGAGCTCGCGGAAGAACACCCCCATGCTCCACCCGTCGCTGACGACGTGGTGCATCGTGAGCAGCAGCACGCGGTCTTCCGCGCCCAGCCGCAGCAGCGCCGCGCGGAAGAGCGGGCCCGCCGCGAGGTCGAACGGCCGCCGCGCCTCTTCCCCGGCCCGCTGCCCAACCACCGCCTCGCGATCCGCCTCGCTCACCGCCGACAGGTCCCCCACCGGCAGGGCGAACCCGCCGAACGGCGCGATCACCTGCACCGGCGAGCCGTCCACCTCCGCGAAGGTGGTGCGCAGCGCCTCGTGACGCCGGACGATCTCGCCCAGCGCCCGCTCCAGCACCCCCTCGTTCAGCGCACCTCCCAGGCGCCATGCCTCGGGAATGTTGTAGGCGGCGCCTCCCGGCTCCAGCCGGTCCATGAACCAGAGCCGCTCCTGCGCGAAGGAGAGCGGCAACGCTCCCGTGCGCTCGGTCGGCACCACCGGCGGCAGCACCGGCAGCTCCGCGCGGCGCATCTCCTCCACCGCCTTCGCCACCTCCGCCACCGTGGGCCCCTCGAAGAGCACCCGGACCGGCAGTTCCACGCCGAACAGCTCGCGGATCGACGAGATCACCAGCGCGGCCAGGAGCGAATGCCCGCCCAGGTCGAAGAAGCTTTCCGTCACCCCCGCCCGCTCCAGCCCCAGCACCTCGGCCCAGACCCCCGCCAGCATCTCTTCCACGGGGGTGCGCGGCGCTACGTACGCCTCCTCGCCCGACGCGAGCTCCGGCGCCGGCAGCGCCTTGCGGTCCAGCTTGCCGTTGGGCGTCAGCGGGAGCGCGTCCAGGGATACGAACGCGGACGGAACCATGTACTCCGGGAGTTCCCGGAGCAGGTGCTCGCGCAGGACACCCGCCTCCACGCCGCCCACCACGTACGCCACCAGCCGCTTCTCCCCGGGGACGTCCTCGCGGGCCACGACCACGCAGTCGGCGACTCCCTCGCTCCGCCGCAGCGCCCCCTCGATCTCGCCCGGCTCGATGCGGAAGCCCCGGATCTTGACCTGCTGGTCCACCCGCCCCAGGAACTCCAGCTCGCCCCGGGCCGACCACCGCACCCGGTCGCCCGTCCGATAGAGCCGCGCACCGCCTTCCACCGCGAACGGGTCCGGAACGAAGCGCTCCGCCGTCAGCCCCGGCCGGCCCAGGTAGCCGCGCGCCACGCCCACGCCCCCCACGTACAGCTCGCCGGGGACACCGGCCGGCGCCGGCTGGCCGGCCGCGTCCATCACGTACACCCGCACGTTCTCCAGCGGCCGGCCGATCGCCGGCGCACGCCCGTCCGCCTCGCACGCGGCGGAGGTCGCGCAGACCGTCGTTTCCGTCGGGCCGTACGCGTTCACGAAGGCGCGCCCGGCGCTCCACCGCTCCACCGTGGCGGCGTCCACCGCCTCGCCCGCGCTCACCACCGTGCGCAGCTCCGGCAGGTCGTCCGCCGCGAGCATGGCCAGCACCGGCGGCGGCAGGGTGGCCACGGTCACGCGCCCGCGCCGAAGCGTCTCCAGCAGCCCCTCACCCGGAAGGAGCGCCTCCCGCGACCCCATCACCAGCGTGGCTCCGGCCAGCAGGGCGTCGAACAGCTCCGCCACCGCCGCGTCGAAGGAGAACGAGGCGAACTGCAGCACGCGGCTCGTGTCGTCGATGCCGAATCGGCGGGCCTGCGCGTACGCCAGGTTGGGGACGCCGCGGTGCGGAACCATCACCCCCTTGGGCGTTCCCGTGGAGCCCGAGGTGTAGATCACGTACGCCAGCTGGTCCGGCCGTGCGCCGCGATCCGGGTTCTCCGCGCGC
>NZ_DASVSF010000104.1 GCF_036388275.1 Longimicrobium sp. | reverse complement strand
GCGCGCGGAGAACCCGGATCGCGGCGCACGGCCGGACCAGCTGGCGTACGTGATCTACACCTCGGGCTCCACGGGAACGCCCAAGGGGGTGATGGTTCCGCACCGCGGCGTCCCCAACCTGGCGTACGCGCAGGCCCGCCGCTTCGGCATCGACGGCACCAGCCGCGTCCTGCAGTTCGCCTCGTTCTCCTTCGACGCGGCGGTGGCGGAGGTGTTCGACACGCTGCTGGCCGGGGCCACGCTGGTGATGGCTTCGCGCGAGGCGCTTCTCCCCGGTGCGGGGCTGCTGGAAACGCTGCGGCGCGGACGCGTGACCGTGGCCACCCTGCCGCCGCCGGTGCTGGCCATTCTCCCGCCGGACGAACTGCCGGAGCTGCGCACGGTGGTGAGCGCGGGCGAGGCGGTGGACGCCGCCACGGTGGAGCGGTGGAGCGCCGGGCGCGCCTTCGTGAACGCCTACGGACCGACGGAGACGACGGTCTGCGCGACATCCGCCTCCTGCCAGGCGGACGGGCGCGCCCCGGCGATCGGCCGGCCGCTGGAGAACGTGCGGGTGTACGTGCTGGACGCGGCCGGCCAGCCGGCGCCGGCCGGCGTGCCGGGCGAGCTGTACGTGGGGGGCGTGGGCGTGGCGCGCGGCTACCTGGGCCGGCCGGGGCTGACGGCGGAACGCTTCGTCCCGGATCCCTTCGGCGGCGAGACCGGTGCACGGCTGTACCGCACGGGGGACCGGGTGCGGTGGTCGGTCCGGGGCGAGCTGGAGTTCCTGGGGCGGGTTGACCAGCAGGTCAAGATCCGGGGCTTCCGCATCGAGCCGGGGGAGATCGAGGCCGTCCTGCGGCGCAATGCCGGCGTCGCCGACTGCGTGGTCGTGGCCCGCGAGGACGTGCCCGGGGAGAAGCGGCTGGTGGCGTACGTGGTCGGTGGCGGCGGGGCGGATGAGCTGCGCGAGCACCTGCTCCGGGAACTCCCGGAGTACATGGTGCCGGCGGCTTTCGTCTCGCTGGACGCGCTCCCGCTGACGCCCAACGGCAAGCTGGACCGCAAGGCACTGCCGGCGCCGGAGCTCGCGTCGGGCGAGGAGACCTACGTAGCGCCGCGCACCCCCGTGGAAGAGATGCTGGCGGGGATCTGGGCCGAGGTGCTGGGGCTGGAGCGGGCCGGGGTGACGGAAAGCTTCTTCGACCTGGGCGGGCATTCGATCCTGGCCGCGCTGGTGATCTCGTCGATCCGCGCGCTGTTCGCGGTGGAGCTGCCGGTCCGGGTGCTCTTCGAGGGGCCCACGGTGGCGGAGGTGGCGAATGCGGTGGAGGAGATGCGCCGCGCGGAGCTGCCGGTGCTGCCGCCGGTGGTGCCGGTGGAGCGCACGGGAGCGCTGCCGCTCTCCTTTGCGCAGGAGCGTCTCTGGTTCACCGACCGGCTCGAGCCGGGAAGCGCCCTCTACAACATCCCCGGGGCATGGCGCCTGGGGGGTGCGCTGGACGGGGCGGCACTGGAGCGCGCCCTGGGTGAGATCGTCCGCAGGCACGAAGCGCTGCGGACCACCTTCGCAGAGGTGAACGGCTCGCCGGTGCAGGTGATCGCGCCGTTCGGCGGGTTTTCGCTGCCGGTGGAGGACCTGTCGGGGCTGGGCGACGCGGATCGCGAGGCGGCGGTCGAGCGGCGGGCGGGGGAAGAGGCGGTACGGCCATTCGACCTTGCGGCGGGACCGCTCTTCCGGGCGCTCCTGCTGCGGCTGGGGGACGAGCACCACGTGCTGCTCCTCTCGATGCACCACATCGTCAGCGACGGGTGGAGCATGGGGGTGTTCTTCCGCGAGTTCACCGCCCTGTACGCGGCGTACCGCGAGGGGCGTGAGTCGCCGCTGCCGGAACTGGCGGTGCAGTACGCCGACTTCGCGGTGTGGCAGCGCGAGCAGCTGGAGGGCGAGGGGCTGGACCGGCAGCTGGCGTACTGGCGGGAGCGCCTGGCGGGAGCGCCGGAGCTGCTGGAGCTGCCGACGGACCACCCCCGCCCGGCGGTGCTGACGTACCGGGGCGCGTCGGTGCCGGTGGAGCTCTCCCCGGAGCTGCTGGAGCGGCTGCAGGCGCTGGGGCGCAGCGAGGGAACGACGCTGTACATGACGCTGCTGTCCGCCTTCCAGGTGCTCCTCTCGAAGTACGCCGGCAGCGAGGACGTGGTGGTGGGGAGCCCGAACGCCGGACGCACGCGGAGCGAGGTCGAGGGGCTGATCGGCTTCTTCATCAACGCACTGGTGCTGCGCACCGACCTCTCGGGAGACCCCTCCTTCCGCGAGACCCTGCGGCGGGTGCGGGAAGTGACGCTGGGGGCATACGAGCACCAGGAGGTGCCCTTCGACAAGCTGGTGGCCGAGCTGCAGCCGGAGCGGTCCTTGAGCCACTCGCCGCTCTTCCAGGTGATGTTCACGCTGCAGAACGCCGGGGCCGGAGGAGGCGCTCTCCCGGGCCTTCAGGTAGGCGGCGCCGGAGCGGCCCGCGAAGACGCCAAGCACGATCTCTACCTGGCGCTTTCGGCGAGTCCCCGGGGCCTGCACGGAGGGCTGAACTACAGCACCGACCTGTTCGAGCCGGCGACCATCCAGCGCATGGTGCGCCACCTGGAGCGGGTGCTGGAGCAGGTGGCCGCCGACGCCGACGTGCGGCTCTCGCGGCTGGACCTGCTCGGAGAGGCCGAGCGCCTGCTGCTGGTGGAAGAGTGGAACCGGACGGAGGCCGAGTACCCGGCGGACCGCTGCATCCACGAGCTGTTCGAGGCGCAGGCGGCGCGCAGGCCCGACACCGTGGCGATCGAGTACGAAGGGGAGACCCTCAGCTACGGCTCGTTGAACGAGCGGGCCAACCGGCTGGCGCACCATCTCGCCGCGCTCGGCGTCGGGCCGGAGACGCGGGTGGGGATCTGCCAGGAGCGGGGGCCGGAGATGGTCGTCTCCGTGCTCGCCGTGCTCAAGGCCGGCGGCGCGTACGTCCCGCTGGACCCCGCCTATCCCGCGGAGCGGCTGGCGTTCGTGCTGGCCGACGCGGCCGTGCCCGTGCTGGTGACGCAGGAGTCGCTGCGCGCGGCGCTCCCCGCCGGCGACAGCGTCGTGGTGGTGAGCGTGGACGGGGAGCGGATCGCGGCGGAGCGCGCGGAGAACCCGGATCGCGGCGCACGGCCGGACCAGCTGGCGTACGTGATCTACACCTCGGGCTCCACGGGAACGCCCAAGGGGGTGATGGTTCCGCACCGCGGCGTCCCCAACCTGGCGTA
>NZ_DASVSF010000103.1 GCF_036388275.1 Longimicrobium sp. | reverse complement strand
AGCCTTGTCGATGTTGTCGAAGCTGATGAAGTCGGCGAGCCCCTGGGCCGCCTGGATCCGCGTGATCGCGGCCGTCAGCGTGGTCTTGCCGTGGTCCACGTGCCCGATGGTGCCCACGTTCACGTGCGGCTTGTTGCGCTCGAACTTAGCCTTGGCCATTTCCCTTGTCGGTCCGATCCGGATGGTTGAATCGAGTGGGAGCGCGGCAGCGGGCTGCGCGAAGAGCTCCCCCGGTTTCGGGCCATCAGGGCCCGAACGCCGAACCGCGAGCCGTCGCGCTACTCCCCCCGCGAAGGCTCGCCAGTTGTCTCCTCCCGCCGTGCGCCCGCGCGACCCAAGGTCGTGCGAATACACTACTCCCGGCAGAAGGCAAGACGAGCAATGTATCGCAGGTGCCGCGGGGAGTCAACCCCCGGGCGCCCTCGCCGCCGCTGTTCCCCACCCCGCCCCCCATGGGCGGAGCGGACCCAATACTGCCCCGTCCGCCGCCAGCCGCAAGCCCCATTTTTCTCCCGCCACGGGCCGCACGAATGGGCACAACTGTCCAACGATACAACAGCGAGAGTACAGACATACAGAGAACAGCCAGAAACACAGAGGAAGACGGGTGTCCTCCGTATCTCTGGCTGTTCTCTGTTCCTCTGTACCCCTGCGCCGTTGACGAGCTTTCAGGGGCGCGGCATCGCGCCTGCCTGCGCCGCGGCCGAGGTGAGCAGCTGCATGATCTCCGTCTCGTTCGCGGCGATGAACTCCACGTTGGCCTCGTTGGCCTGCACCGGCGGGTTCATGCCGCGCTTGCGCATCTGGTGCACGATCACGCCCTGCATCAGCGCGCCCATGCCGATCGTGTAGTCGCGCGTGGACATCCCGGAGCGCTCCACCGCGGCGCGCGCCTGGGGAATGCTGTTCAGGCGTTCGTACATGCGGTTGGGGTCAGGCGGCCCCTCCATCTGCATCTGCCCGCGCAGTTCGGGATGCTCCCGCTGCAGCGCGGCCAGGTTGAGCCCCGCCTGCCGCATCTGCCGGATCTTGTCCATGCTCAGCCGGTAGCCGCTGATGGCCTCGGGGCTGACGGGCCCCTTCACCTCGACGTTGGGCGGCGGCGGGGCCGGCGCCTGGATGCGCTCCTTGGGCACAGCCTTGGGGGCCTCCGCCGCGGGCTGGGGCGCCGTGCCCGCGGGCGGCGCGCCGGACTGGGGCACGAACACCGGCGATGCACCGGTCGATCCGGTCGGCGCGCCGACGAGACCGCCGGCCGAGTCGGCGGTGATGGCGGGCGCGGGCGAGGTCACGGCTGGCGCCGCCGAGTCGGATGCGGGCTTCGCGGTGGCCTCGCCGCCGTCGCCGCCGCACGCGGCCAGCAGCAGCACGGCCGTCGCGGACAGCATCGGGTTGCGCATATGGGTCAGGTTCACGGGATTTCGCGGCGTTGGACGGTTCCTCGTCGCCAGGGACGGCGGCGGACTGGATGATAGCGGTCCGCCGAACGCGCTGAAAGGCGGCCGTAGGCTCGCGAAGGTACGCTGATGCAGGGAGGAAGGTTTCGGCCCGAGGGAACGCTCCCGCGTCCGCTCAGCGCGCCCGGGTCCAGATTGCGATCACGCCGCAGGCCGCGCCCATGGACGAGTTGAACTGCGCGGGGACGGCGCCGTTGGTGTAGATCTCGATCCCCTCGATCTCCGTGGGGTCCAGGTTCTGCACCGATTCCGACTCCACCCGCATTCCGTTCAGGTAGAAGATGCTCCAGCAGTCTCGAAAGCTGAGCGCCTGGCGAAGCCGCACCCGCATCAGCCGCGAGTCGCTGAAATTCGGCCGCGGGCCGATCTGCACCTCCAGGCCCGGCACCTGGCGCAGGATGTCCTGCACCTGCCCGTACCGCTGGCGCTCGATCTGCTCGTGGGTGATGAACCGGCCGCCCTGGTTCTCACCCCGCCGCTGGTGGAATCCCCCGTACCACAGCCGGTCCTCCACCCCCGGCGCCACGGCCGTCACCGTGTCCAGCCCGATCATCGGCCGCCCGATCATGAACCTCACCCGCGCGCCGGCCGCGCCGACGGCGAACACGTCCGTCTCCGACGCCTGGAATCCGGGTGCGGTTGCCAGCAGCCAGTAGTTTCCCGGGCGCGGTGCCTGCAGCGCGAACGCGCCCGCCGAGTCCGTTTGCGCCTGCGCCACCACCTGCGAATCCGCCATCAGGTGCACCGTCCCGCCGCGCACCGGCTCGTCCGTTTCGCGCGCGATCAGCCGCCCCTGCACTGGCTGGGCGGATGCCAGGGCGGGCGCCAGGAGGATCGCGGCGGCCACGAGAAGGGGTGAGAGCTTCATCTGCGCTCCTGTTCGCGAGGGAACGCGCGTGGGAACCCCGCGGTGGCGGGGTTCCCATCCCTGGCCTCAGTCGGCCAGGCGCTTCAGCAGGTAGGTGTAGGTGATGGCCAGGGTGCGCGCGCGCTGCTCGCTGGTGACCCCGGAGCCGTGGCCGCCCTCCGTGTTTTCGAAGTAGTACACGGGGTAGCCCATGGATTCCATCAGCGCGGCCATCTTGCGGGCATGTCCCGGGTGCACGCGGTCGTCGCGCGTGGTGGTGGTGAACAGCACGCGGGGGTAGCGCTGCCCGGCGCGCACGTTCTGGTAGGGCGAGTACCGGCTGATGTACGCCCACTCCTCCGGCACGTCGGGGTTGCCGTATTCCGCCATCCAGCTGGCGCCCGCCAGCAGCTTGTTGTAGCGCCGCATGTCGAGCAGCGGCACCTGCACCACGACGGCGTTGAACAGCTCGGGGCGCTGCGTGAGCGCCACGCCCACCAGGAGCCCGCCGTTGCTGCCGCCCATGATCCCCAGCCGCCGGGGCGTGGTGATGCGCCGCGTGACCAGGTCCTCGGCGACGGCGATGAAGTCGTCGTACACGCGCTGGCGGTTCTCCTTCAGCCCGGCGCGGTGCCACGCCGGCCCGAACTCGCCGCCGCCGCGGATGTTGGCCAGCACGTACACGCCCCCGCGCTCCAGCCAGGCCGCGCCCACCGTGGCGTTGTAGCTCGGCGTCTGCGCCGCCTCGAAGCCGCCGTACGCGTACAGCAGCGTGGGATTGGTGCCGTCCAGCGCCACGCCTTCCTTCCGGACCACGAAGTACGGAACGCGGGTGCCGTCCTTGGAGGTGGCCTCAAACTGCTCGGTCACCAGGCCGGCGGCGTTGAACATGGCCGGCAGGCGCCGCACCTCGCGCACGCCGCGCTCGTCGGAAAGGAAGAGCGTGGTGGGCTGGGTAAAGCCGGTGAAGGAAAAGAAGAAGCGGTTGTGGTCGGGCGACGTCGACGCCACGCCCACGCTTCCCACCCCCGACGCGGGCACCGTTTCGCCCGTCCAGCGGCCGTCGCGGAGCGAGAACTTGCGCAGCTCGCCGCGCACGTTGTTCAGCATGCTCACCAGCAGGAAGTCGCGCGTGGCAGAAACGTCCTGGATGGTGGAGCGCTCACCGGGCTGCACCACCACCTGGAAGTTGCGCTGCCCGGCGAGGAATCGGTCGATGGGCATGGCGATGAGCGACCCGGCGGGGTGGGTGGTGCCCCCCGCCTGCCAGGGCGAGCGCAGGTACACGGCCATCTGGTCGCGCACCAGCGACACGTCGGCGTCCAGCGGCAGGTCCAGCTTCACCAGCCGGTCGCCCTGCAGCAGGTGCATGGTTCCCTCGAAGAAGCTGGGCCGGTGCGAAACCGCGTACCAGGTGCGGTCGGCGGTGCGGATGGACGTGGCCCACACGCCCATGTCCGTGGCCGGCACCTCCATCAGCGTGGTGGCGGACTGCAGCGGCGTGCCGCGGCGCCACAGGCGTACGCTGCGCGGATAGCCGGAGGTGGTCATGGTTCCCTCGCCGAAGTCGCGCCCCACGATCAGCGCGTCGGCGCCGCGCCAGGCGATGCTCTGCTTGGCCTCGGGAAGGAAGAAGCCGCCCTCCACGAAGCGCCTGGCCTGCGTGTCGAACTCGCGCACCTGCACGGCGTCGGCACCGCCGCGCGACAGGCGCACCAGGCACAGGCGCTCCTGCGGCTCCAGGCAGCTGGCGCCGGCCCATGACCAGGCCACCGACTCGGCACGGGAGAGCGAGTCCACGTCCAGCACCGTTTCCCACTGCGGCGTGGCGCTCAGGTAGCTGTCCCAGCGGGTTCGGCGCCACACGCCGCGCGGCTTCTCCTGGTCCTGCCAAAAGTTGTAGATCCACTCGCCGCGCACGTCGGGAAAGGCGATGCGCTCGCGCGAGTTCAGGATCTGCAGCGTGCGGTCGTAGATGGGGCGGTAGGCGGGGTGCGCCTCCAGCTCGTCGGTCGTGGCGCGGTTGTGGGCCTGCACCCACTCCATCGAGCGTGCGCCCTCCACGTCTTCCAGCCACTGGAACGGGTCTTCGGGCTGCTGGGCCACAAGCGGGGCGGCGGGAAGCAGCAGGCCGAGCACGAGTGCGTTGCGCAACTTCATGATGCGATTCTCCGGGGTGACGGTCCCTGGTCCGGATGGGATCGCTCGCAATATGAAGCGGGCAGGCCCATGGGTGCCAGTGGTTACCGTCCAGGCGCGCGGACGCCACCGATGCGGGGATTGATTGACACCGGCTGGCGCGCCATCCTAACGTGCCGGACCGCCCCCCATCCTGGCCTGCAGACTCTCGCCACACCCCCGACGTGAATCTCTACATCTTCGTTCTGATGCTGGTCGCGGGCATCGCGGTCGCTGTTCGGATCGCCGGGTGGATTCGCGAGCGCCGCGCCCAGTCCAGGGTAGACGCGCAGAGAGCCCGGCACCACGCCAAACACGAGGCGGAGAACCCCGACCAGTCACCGGTGAGGCCCGAGGAAATCGAGGAATTCAAGGTTTGGTTCGCCTCGCTCGCTCTGCCGGCCGTGGAGCTGCTGCCTGCATCGGAGCGGCCGGTGAAGGCGGGGGGCACGCGCCTCGGCGGGCCCGTCTGGCTGAAGGACGACGAGGCGTGGCCGACGGATGAAAGCGGCGCTCCGCTGGAATTCGTGGCGCAGATGGATTTCGCGGAGCTGCCGCCGCTGCCCGACTTTCCGGAGGCGGGGCTGCTGCAGTTCTTCATCGGCGGTGACGACGTGTATGGCGCCGACTACGACGATCTCACCCGCGGCCGGGTTCGGGTCATCTGGCGCCCGGACGGGCTGGAGGGTGGGCGCCTCTGCCCTCCGCCAGCGCGGACCGACGATCTTGCCCCATGGCGGCGAATGGAGATCCGCGAATCGGGACTGCCGCTGGCCGGGCGAGCGGCGGTACACCGGCCGGATCCCACCGATTGGCGCATCGGCGAGCACCTGAAGGGCCAGCTTCGGCGGCCAGGGATCGACGAGATCGATGATCTCGCGTACGAACACAACCCGACACCGGAAGTGCACCACGTAGGCGGCCACCCGGTCTACACGCAATACGACTTCCGCGGACCCGGCCGGTTCGACGACTTCGATCGGACGCTGCTGCGGCTCACATCGGACCCCAACCTGATGTGGGGCGACCTCGGCGAGGCGGTGTTCATGATCCGCCGCCGCGATCTGCTGATGCGCGACTTCTCGAACGTCATCTTCCACTGGGACTGCACGTAGCCTCCGCTCTTTCTGCCACCCAGCGCTATGCCTCCCGATAGGGCTGCGACCTGATTGCTGCTGGCCTGCCCTTACGCCTCAATTGCAGTAGGAACGGTCTACGTACCGCTTGCGTCCGGAGGCGCTGTAGGTGTAGCAGCCGCCCCGCGGGCCGGTGTAGTAGCCGCGCGACTCGGCGCTCGATCGGCGGGAGTATCCGTTGGTTGCCGCGGACCGCACGGCGGGCGCCTGGGTTCGCACCAGGTCGCTGGCCCGGTAGACATATCCCGTCTGCCGGCCTGCGTAGTCGAACAGCGGCGCCCAGCCGTTCGCATCCTTGGCCCCAAGCGTAACCTGATCGCCCCGGGAGAGCGTGCGGACCACGGCGGCATGCTTGTTCGGCTGCGACCGTACGTTCATCGAGCCGTGGACGTAGAAGTCGTCGCGTGAGCCTGTGTATGCCCCTTCGTTGTCGCTGCCCGAGTAGGCCGAGGATGATTGGCGGTACGCGGGCGTGTAGCCGGGGTACGGCGCGTGGGGTGGAGTGGCGTCGCCGCACATGCCGGCGAGCACCAGCAGGAAGAACCCCGCGACGCCGGCTCCCACGCAGCCGCAGCCGCTCGCCTTGCCCTCGTCACCGCCGCCCGTGAGCGAGTCGCCGCCGCCGAGCCGGCCACGCGTGCTCACCCCAGTCCCCGGAATCCCCGCGTTCAGGAAGGTGCCGCGCTTTCCCTTGGTGACGCTCATCCCGCGGGGGCCCAGCGTGGTGCTCAGCCCCGACGTCGACACGTTGATGCGCACGCCCGGCGCGATCCTGAAGCTTTTTCTGAATCGGAATGCCATAAAGCCGCCGTGTTGGAAGGGGTGCTCCGATCCAACCGTACCGCGCCTGCCTCAGCCCATCTCCTCGACGCGGCGGCGGAACGTGGAGAGGAGGTGCGCGTCGATGTCGGCGAGGTTGTCGGTTTCGACGCTCACGTTGCCATCCGCAGCCGGGAACTCGAACCGGTATGGCGCGGGACCGCGGTTTTCCCAGAAGTTGAAGATCCGGCCCTTCCGCTCCTGCTTGTAGAAGACGCAGTAGACCGTCTTGTAATCCACGCTCGATATGTTGCCCAGCTTCGCGAACAGCTCTTCATCTCCCGCGATCAGGAACGGCAGGCGGGTGCGCACGTAGTCCCTCACCCGCACCTCCACGTCCGTGGTGACGACGCCAGTGCTGTTCGTGGCGGCTGGGGCAGGCTCCCCCGGTTCCGCCGCTGGCACGGGCGCGGCGACTACGTCGGGCACGCGCACCAGGTCCGTCCGTTCGGCGAAGCCCACGCGGGCGAGGATCTTCCGGTCCAGCAGGGCCTGCGCGGCTTCGCGGACGATTGGCGCGTGCTCCTCCACCATCTTCGTGGTGCGCCGGCCCTCGATGTTGGCCATGTCCAGCAGGGTGCGCACGAAGCGCTCGTCCGGGTCCGACAGCGCCTTGTCGAGCGCGTCCATGTACGCGCCCACGTAGATCTTGCGGCGAGCATCGGACCCCACGTTGGCGGGGTTGAAGGTGCCCTTCCGCACGCGGAGCAGCGCGTCGAGCTCGGTATCGCTCACCCGCTCTTCCGCCACGTCCGCCAGGTTCAGGATGGCGAACGGCTGGTCGTCCATCATGTTCTCCAGCCCCGTGTCGGTATAGAGCTGGTAGACCAAGCCATCCGTCAGGATCCCGAGCTTCACCGTAGGCACGGCGTTGAAGTAGCCCTTCAGCTCCCCGCGGTTGGCCTCGCTCAACGCGCCGACCTTCTTGCACTCGATCGCGATCACCGGCGTTCCGGCCTGGCAGATCGCGTAGTCCACCCGGTTCTTGAACTTGTCGGAGAACGACGCGTGCGACTCGGGCACCACCTCGTCGGGGTCCAGCGGATCGTATCCCAGGAACTGGATGAAGGGGAGGACGAGATACTGGTTCGTGGCGGCTTCTGTCGCCGCTCGGCCGGATCGATCGATGGCGATCCTGGCGTGGGCAATCAGCGAGGCGCGGAAATCATCAGACATGCGTTGTGCGGAGGGTTCGGGGGATCGCGATCAGACGGCGGAAGGCACCCGGGAGCGCCTCCATCTCTGCAACGTTGTCGGTCCCATCGCTCGAATTTCCCCGATCGCGATAGCCCAAGAGGTCCAGCCAGGCCAGATCGGATACGACGAAGCGCCGCCGCCCCCGCGAAGGGGGCGGCGGCGCCGTTGCATTCACGTCGCGCCCGCCAGGAGCGGGAGCAATCCTAGCGCTACCGCAGCAGGGGATGCGGGTTCTGGGGCACGCCACCCCAGTACTTCTTGGGATCCGCCGTGGTCGACACTTCGAAGTGCAGGTGATAGTTGCCGGGCACGGCGTCGCCGGTATCGCCCACGTACCCCAGCACCTCGCCGCGGCGCAGCGCCCTGCCCTCCGCCATCCCCGGCGCGTAGCGGTCCAGGTGCGCGTAGTAGTAGATGGTGCGCCGGTCGGGCGCCAGCTCGTAGAGCGTGATGCCGCCGCGGACGCTCCGGAACAGCTTCATCACCACTCCGTCCGACGACGCCAGGACCGGCGTGCCGCGCGGCGCCATGATGTCGATGGCGTCGTGGCGCCGGCCCTGTCCGCGTGCCTGGTCGTACGTATTTACCAGGCTCGCGGCCAGCACGCCCTGCACGGGGATCAGCAGTTCCAGCGCGTTCCCGGGAACGGCCGCGGGCAGCACTATTTCGGCTGGCGAGGGAGGCGGTCCGGCGGGTACGGCCGGCGGGACCGCGATGGCAACGCGAGGCTCGGCGACTGGCGGAGTCGCCGCGGGCACCTTGGAGGCGGCGGCAGACGGTGGGTGCTGGTAGCCGAGGGCCGCGTGAAGGCGGTCCAGCGTGTCGGGGGCGGACCAGGTGACGGCGAGCACCAGCCCGAGCATCGAGATCGCCCCGAGTGAAAAGGGCAGCAGGAACCGGGAGCTTCGCATGATGGCACCGACCGCACGAATGGCTTGCCGGAAAGGTTTCCGGCCGGCGGGGGCACATCGCGCGCCAGGGCCGCAATCAATCTAACGCGATGCCGGGCAATAACCTACACGTGCTTCCGCGCGGCGCGGCTCAGCCGGGGAGGCCGGGCGTGGCGCGCGCGCCGGAGCGGACGCGCTTGTCGGCGTACATCTGCTCATCCGCCTGCTGGAGAAGGGCCTCCAGCGTGGCCGGCGCCTCGGGATCGAAGTGGCTGGCCCCGACGCTCATCGACAGGGTGTAGGGCCGGCGCACGGTGGCGAGGTGGTGCTCGATGGCGTCGTACAGCCGCGCGATGGCGACCTCCGCGCCCCGCGGCGACGCGTCGCCGGGCGTGCGGCCGATCACCAGCACGGCGAACTCGTCGCCGCCCAGGCGCGCCACCACGTCGGACTTTCGGAAGGTGGAGCGAAGCAGCCCGGCGGCGTCGCGCAGCGCCTGGTCGCCCTGCGCGTGGCCCAGGGTGTCGTTGATGTGCTTGAGGTGGTCCAGGTCTACGAACAGCACGTGAAAACCCACGCGCAGCCGCACCGACGTATGGATCTGCTGCTCCGCCAGCGCCAGCAGGCCGCGGCGGTTGTAGAGGCCGGTCAGCTCGTCGCGTAGTGACATGGCGCGCAGCACCTCCTCCCGCGAGGCGAACTCCGCAGCCCGTACCCGCAGCCGGTGCAGCCCGAAGATGGCAGCCGCCAGCAGGAGGATGGCCAGGGCGTAGAACCACCGCGTCTGCCAGAAGTAGGGCCGAAGACGCAGCGACACCGATGCCGTGTTCCCGCTCCAGACACCGTCCTCGTTGCGCACCTGCACGCGAAAGCGGTAGCTGCCCGGCGGCACGTTGGTGTAGAACGCGGCGCGACGCGTGCCGCCGTCCACCCACCCGCCGTCGAACCCCTCCAGTCGGTAGCGGAACCGCAGCTCGTCCGGCGACACGAAGCTGGGCGCGGTGAAGTGGATCTCCAGCCGGTGCCGGCCGGGCGCGGCGACCACGTCCCGCGCGCCGCTGGACTCGCCGTCGCTGGTGACCACGCGCTCGATCAGCGCCTGCAGCGGCACCGCGTTGCGCAGCAGCCGGCGGGGATCGATCAGCGCCACGCCGGCCGGTGTCGGAAAGTAAAGCACGCCGTCCGGAGCGCGCCACGCCCCGCCGATGGACGAGACCTCCCGCGCCGCCAGCCCGTCGCTGATGCCGAAGGCATTGCCGTTCACCATCCGCGCCCGGCCCGCGCCCACGGCTTCCAGGTCGCGCCGCGGCACCCGGGCGATCCCCCACGGCCCCGTTAGCCAGAGCGCGCCCGCATCGTCGTCCAGCGCCTGGAACACGGTATTCCCGTGAAGCCCGTTGCGCGTGGTGAAGAGCGCCACCTGACCGCCTCGGAGGCGCGCCAGCCCGCGCGAGGTTCCCACCCACAGCGTGCCGTCCGCGTCGTCCATCATGCGGAAGACCGGCTGCGCGGCGAGCGCGGCGGGGCCGGGGACAAAGCGCGCGCCATCCAGCCGAAAGAGCCCGGCGGACTGTGTGCCCACCCAGAGCGTGCCGCCCCGGTCCTGGTGAAGGGAAAGCACGTAGCCGTCGGGCAGCCCCTGCCGCGGACCGAAGTGCGTCCATTTTCCGCCCGCCAGCCGCGCGAGGCCGTTGTACGTGCCCACCCACAGCGCGCCGGCGCGGTCCTCCAGCAGCACCCGCACGCGGTCGTCGGGAAGCCCCTCGCGCACGGTGTACGTGGTCGCGCCCCCGCCCCGCAGCCGCGTGAGGCCGCTGTTGGTGGCGACCCACACGTCGCCGGCCCGGTCGCGCAGGACGTCGCGCGCCACGTCATCGCGCAGCGCCCCGCTGGCCCGGGTGTACGCGACCGAGCCCGAGGCGGACCGATGGACGACGCCGCCGCGCGTAGCGATCCACGCCCCGCCCCCGCCGTCGCCGGTGATGGCGGCGGCGAAGTCGTGGGGCAGGCCCTCGCGGCTGGTGAGCATGCGTACGGTGGGCCTGCGCAGGCGGAAGAGTCCGCCCTGGCGCGAGCCGATCCACACGTTCCCCTCGCGGTCGGCGCTCAGCCCCTCCACCTGGGTGAACGCCTCGCCGTCCGGCCGCGGCACGGGGGTAATCCGGTCGCCTTGGAGGCGGAAGAGCCCATTGTCCGCCGCCAGCCACCAGGCGCCGTCCGGGTCCTGCAGCAGGTCGTTGACGGGGGATGGACGCGCGGTGCTCGCCGCCCCCGGACGGGTGACCCGGCCTTGGTGGATCTGCGCCACACCGGCGAAAGTCCCCACCCACACCGCGCCCTCGCCATCCGTGCGCAACGCCGTCACACGATCATCCCCCAGCCCGTCGCGGCGCGTGATCCGCGTCAGCGCGCCCCCGCGGTGCCGAAGCACGCCCGACGCGACCGTGCCGATCCACAGCCCGCCCTCGCCGTCCAGCGCCAGTGCGGTGGCCGCCGGCTCCGGCTCTCCCGCAGGGAGCGCCAGCCGTGTCACCCGGTCGCCGGCGATGCGGCTGACGCCGGCGCGCGTGCCCACCCACATCGACCCGTCGGGATCGGGGAGCAGCGCGGTCACCCGGTCACTCGTCAGCCCGTCGCGGGTGGTGAACACTTTCCACTCGCCCCCCGCCCACCGGACGACGCCGCCCGTTTCGCTCGCCGCCCACAGCGCGCCCCGCCGGTCCACGGCCAGGCGCCGGAAGCTGGCGCGGGCCAGCCCCGGGATCTCGGCCTCGGCAAAGGAACGGAACGCGACGCCATCGAAGCGCACCAGCCCCTCGAACGAGGCGAGCCACAGGTAGCCGTCCGGCGTCTGGCGGATGTCGCGGGCGACGTTTGAGGGAAGGCCGTGCTCCGTACTCCACCCCGTGATGGTGAAGCGGGGTGGAGCTTCCACGGGGGAACGTGAAGGCTGCGCGGCGGCGTGGGATGCGGCGAGCAGGGCCGCGGCGAACCCGCGCGACCACGATCCGGCGGGTGGCCTCATCCAAGCGAGGGGTTTGCGGACGCGGAGGGATGGCATCCGGAGGGGCACGGGACCAGGGGGAAGAAAGCTTTGTCGCGGGTCGCATCAAAGTAGCGGATCGCGGCGCCCCGCGACACGGCGTCCGCGCAGACGAAGAAGCCCCGGCACCTGAGCGGCACCGGGGCTTCGCGTTGCCGGCAGACGCGTGTCAGCGCGAGCCGGGCTGGGCCGCCGCCGGGTTCGCGCACGTGGCCACGAGCATCTCGCCGTGCCCCACGGCCTCGCTGCTGGGCCCGTACGTGCGCGTCGCTCCGTTGATCATCTTGTAGGCCGACACGGAAACGCGGAACATGTTGGCCGCGGTGCTCACCAGCACGTAGTCGCCATCCGTGGGTCGGCCCACGCCGGGGAGCGCGGCCGCGGCGCGCTGGCCGGTGTTCGATCCGCGGAACCGGTCGAACTTGATGTATCCGTCGGCCACTCCGCCCTGGATGGGGTTGTAGCCCAGGCCAGCCATGGTCCGCATGGCGCAGTCGAGGGCGCCTGCCTGGGCCGGGGCCGAGATCACGCGCGGCGAGTTCGAGGCGCAGGCGGCCAGCGCTCCACAAGCCGCGATCATCAGCAATTTTCGCATATCCGATGTCCTCCGTGACGGTAAATCGCGGCGAAGTGCCGTGGGATTCGTAGGCGGCTGTCGAACCGTGGATTATCGCTACGCGATCTCCGGGCCGAGGTCCGTAGCGGGTCCGCGCCGGACTGCATCGCGGCTGGAACGGTGCCTACCGCGCTAACCCATCGCTCCCGCGAAACCACTCGACGATCGCCGGCTGTTCGCTTGGAATCCGGCGGGCATCCTTCCCGCCATACACAGGCCGGCACGACGCTGGCGCAGGATAGCTGGCGCGCCTATGATTCGAAGATGCCTGCGATGGACCGGGTAACGGCGGAGCCGAAACGTCGATCAGCAAAGTAGGGCCTCCAGGCTCGGACTAATAAGCACACTGAGAGCGTGACGAATCGCGATTGGCGGTGTATGATCAGACGGCGTGACAGCCGAACCCCGTCGAGAGAATAGTACATGGCAGAGTACCGGGTAGAGTTGGAGAGCTCAACGGCCCGTCACTTCGGGCTTCCTGCGACCATTACGCAGCAGTTGATTCACGCTCTCTACACGAGCGCCAAAGGGGCCGTTCGGCTCCAAGTTGAGGGGCTGAGTGTGGCCCGGGGTACCCAGCCCGCCTGGTTGAATCAAGCCGCCGATTTCTCAGTGCTCATTGCTGAGGACTTCCCCGGATTGCGGATCGTGGCCCCTACACTGGGTGAGACGAGCCCTGATCGCTTCGGGCAGTACGGATTGGACCTGACTCAGGATGATCGCCCGATCGGTGATGAGACTGCCATGTCCCTTCTGAGCCGTGGATTGGACGACGCGCTTGAGGGGCGGGCAGACAGCGACGCATTCGACGCGCCGCTGCTCCGCGTTTTCGAACGGTTCGCGCCGCTGTTTACTGCGGGAGTAGAATCGGTCCGGATCACGAATGGCCGGTCAGACAGTCCTGTCGTGGTGATCGACCCGTCGGGCCTGCATCGAGTCGAGCGGCTGCACAACCGGACCCCGCCGCCCCGACAAGCTAGGCTCGCAGGGGTTCTCGACGCGATCCGCTACAGCGATCGGGCATTCACCTTGATACTTCAGGACGCTGGCGAGACGCGGCTTCGTGGTTTCCTCGCCGATGAGGTTTCCGCCACACGCCTACCCGAGTTATGGGGCCAGTCCGTTGTCCTTACCGGGCCAGTGCATTTCCGCCCTTCGGGCGTGCCGTTGCGCGTAGAGGCCGCGCACCTTGATCTCGCGACCGTGAACGATCTGGCGATGTTCTCAAAGATTCCTCGCCCCATGGACCGGAGGCTTGATCCACGCGACCTGTTCAGGTTGCAAGGAAGCCATTCCGGGATCAATGCTATATTTGGGCAGTGGCCAGGAGAAGAATCGGCAGATGATGTAATCGCAGCGCTGGAGCAGACATGACGCCGAGCGGCGCACTGCACATTCTGGATACGCGGTTAGTGGTTCATGTGGCAAAAGGAGATGCAATCGGACAAGCGGTTGTCGCGCGATACAATCTTCGCGATAGGCCGGACCGGCCGTTGATCGCCATTACTACAGTTGGTGAACTGCGACGACTCTCGATGAGTCGGCACGTCGTCTGGACGGACACACAACGTGCTCAACTGCAGTCGCTGCTGCGGGAATTCGTGGTCGTAGATATCAACAATGAATCAGTGCTTGCAGCGTACGCAGATATCGGCGCTGCGCTGGATAACGCGCTGAACGCGATAGCGGACCGGAAGCTGTGGGTCGCGGCAGTAGCTGTGGCGGCGGGGGCCACGTTGCTGACGTACGATACCGACTATCAACTCGTTGCACGCGATCGGCTCAAGCTGGTGTTTCACGACCGCGCGGAACTAGCCGGGGACGATCTGGCCTGAGGCGAGCAGGCGCTGCGTGAAGTGGTTCCCGTGCGTGACGATAGCGAGCCGCATATAGGTAGGCCGTCCGGCGGCGTCTGCTGCTATGTCCGCCGCTCCTCGATCTTCATCTGGCATCACCCGCACCACACGACAGGGGAGTTCCAGTTACGCCCGCTGTGGCTGGTTTCGTTCATGCGAGGTGGTGAGTCTCAAATGAGTGAAGGCCCCAGCACCTGAATGGTGCCGGGGCCTTCACTTACAAGAGCGGGAGACCGGGCTCGAACCGGCGACATTCAGCTTGGAAGGCTGACGCTCTACCAACTGAGCTACTCCCGCAAACACCGGCGCTGGGGCGCCGGCGAACACAAAACTAATGAAACCCCGGCTCGTCCGCAATCCGCGGCGTTCCGTCCAGAGAGCCACCTGTCGGGATCGAACCGACGACCTTTCGATTACAAATCGAGTGCTCTACCAACTGAGCTAAGGTGGCGGACAGCGGACGAAGTTAATCGAGCCGCGCTCTTTTGACTACCCCGCACCCCGGCTACTCGGCCCTCGCGATCACGTCCACCACCGCCCCCGCGCCGGCCAGCGCCTCCACGCGCGCAGCCCGCGCCGCCACCCCGTCCAGCAGCCGCCGCGCCAGCTTTGGACGGCGTGCCGGCACCTCCACGGCGGCGGCGTCCGCCCGATCCCCCGCTCCGAGCGCGTCCGACCAGGGCAACCCACGCCCCGTGCTCCTCCGTACGACGTTCACCAGCGAACCCGCGACGGTGCCCGGCCCGTGCCACGGGTCCCACGTGGTCGTCGACAGCGGCACAAAGCCCTCGCGCCGCAGCAGTGCGGCGAGCGTCCGCGGCGAGTAGAAGTACACGTGCTGCGGAAACATCACCGATGCCCATGCGGCGCCGGTCAGCCTGCGGGTGAGCGAGCCGTGGTTGGGCACCTGCAGGTGGACGATGCCTCCCGGAGCCACCATCCGCCTGAGCGCGCGCAGCCACGCGGCGGGGTGGTACACGTGCTCCAGGACGTGGTACGCCGCGACCACATCGAACGGCGCGCCTGCCGAGGTCCCGCCCACCACGTCGCCCGCAAAGAGCTCGATGCCGTGGCGCCGGCGGACCAGCTCCACCGTACCGGGATCGTACTCCGAGCCGTGCACCTGCCACCCCTGGCCGCGCAGGTACGCCAGAAAATTGCCGTCGCCGCATCCCACCTCGAAGATGCGGCGGCGCGCCGGGGGCGTCGCCGCCTCCAGCCTCGTGCGGCGGTGCGCGAAGGTGGGATTGGCGAGCTGGCTCCGCAGTTCCTCGGGCGACGGGTCCTCGCCCGGATAGTAGCCGGCGTACAGCCGGTGCAGCTGGCTGGCCGCCACGCGGTCGTACAGCCGCACAATGCCGCACGCCCCGCAGCGGGCGAAGCGCTTTCCGCACACCTGGCCCGCCGCGCGCCAGCGGTCCGACCCGCACGCGCCGCATTCGGGGACCTCTTCCCACGTGGGGGCTCGCTCCGCGACTGCGCTGGGAATTGTCATCGGGGAGCCGGATTTCGGGGCGGGGGCGTTCGGGGCATTTAGGTTTAACCTGCTGCCGGCGCTCGGCGCGGAGTGTGTGGCGGATCCTTCAGTCGCTGCACAGTTTGGAGCGGCCACGGGTTGGGCGTGGCCGCTCCTTCAGGATGACACTCCGGACGCCGCTCACGCACTCACGCACTCACGCACTCACGCACTCACGCACTCACGCACTCACGCACTCACGCACTCATCACGCGTCCACACGCCAGCGCGGGCCCTGCGGCGTGTCTTCGAGCACGATGCCGCGCGCGACGATCTCGTCGCGGATGGCGTCGGCCTGGGCGAAGTCGCGCGCCTTGCGGGCCGCCTGCCGCGCCGCGATCCGCTCCTCCACCCATGCGGACACGTCCTCCGCCACCGCGCTCTCCGCTTCGGAGAGGGCGATGAAGCCGAACACGGAATCGATGCGCTCGAACGCCCGCAGCGCCGCGTCGCGCTCCGCGTGGCTGATGGCGACCGTCCCCAACTCGTGCAGGCGCGCGTTGACCCGGTTCACCAGTTCGTGCAACGTCGCGAGCGCCACACTGGTGTTCAGGTCCTGGTCCATGGCTGACGTGAACGCCGCCTGCGCCTCGTCGGCGGCGGTGTGCAGCGACGGCGTGTCCATGGGGTCGGGGTCGCGCGCGGCCGGGTGCTCGCGCAGGCGGTCGCGCGCGTCGCGGATGCGGCGCACCGCCTCGGCCGCGGAAGCCAGCCCCTCGAAGGTGAAGTTGAGCTTGCTGCGGTAGTGCGCCGTCAGGAACAGGTAGCGGATGGAGGACGGGCGGATTCCCCGCTCCACCAGGTCGCTCAGGTTGAAGATGTTGCCGGTGGACTTGGCCATCTTCCCGCCGTCCAGCAGCAGGAACTCGCCGTGCAGCCAGTAGCGCACGAACTCCTTGCCCGTGGCGCCCTCCGACTGGGCGATCTCGTCCTCGTGGTGGGGAAACACCAGGTCCACGCCGCCCGCGTGGATGTCGAACGTTTCGCCCAGCTCGGCGAACGACATGGCCGAGCACTCGATGTGCCACCCGGGCCGCCCCCTGCCCCACGGCGTGTCCCACACCGCGCCGACTTCCTCGTCCTCGGGCTTCACCGACTTCCACAGCACGAAGTCGCGAACGTCGTCCTTGTCGTACTCGTCCGCGGCCACGCGCTCGCCCCGGCGGCCGGCGGAAACGTCGACCTTCGACAGCTTGCCGTAGCCGGCGAACTCCGAGATGTCGAAGTACACCGAGCCCTCCGACTCGTACGCCAGCCCGCGCTCCTCCAGCCGGCGGATGATGTCGACCATCCCATCGACGTAGTGCGTGGCGCGCGGGTGCACGTCGGCCTGGCGGATGCCCAGCTGCTCGAAGTCGCGGAACAGGCTGTCGATGAACGGCTGCGTGTAGTCGTTCAGCTTCACGCCCTTCTGCATCGCCCCGCGGATCGTCTTGTCGTCGACGTCCGTCAGGTTCATCACGAAGCGCACGTCGTAGCCGCGGTACTCCAGGTACTTCCGCAGGATGTCGGAAAAGAAGAACGTGCGCAGATTGCCGATGTGCGGCGCCGCGTACACGGTGGGGCCGCACACGTACATCCCCACCTTTCCTTCCTGCAGGGGGACGAACTCTTCTTCGCGGCGGGTGAGCGTATTGTAGAACGTCAGCGGCATGGCTCTGGTCTTTCGATGGACGGCGATTGCGGGCGCACCGGTGCGCCCGCGGCAAGAAACGGTGTTCAGCGCACCGCCTGCCTACATCGCCTGCTATGGTCCATCGTCGCCATCCGTGGAGGAAGGATCGTCCGTGTCGCCCGGCGCCGAGACGCCCGCGGCCGCGAGGGCGGGGGGATTCTGCCCCTCGCCCCAGTACACCGTCTGGTGCGGGATGGGGATCTCGATCCCCTCCCGGTCGAAGCGCAGCTTGATGCGCCGCCGGAGCTCGCGCGCCACGTCCCACTGCTTCAGCGGCAGCGTCTTGGCCATCACGCGGATGCTGAGGGCAGACTCGCCGAACGTTTCGATCCCCGGCACCACCACCGGCTCCACCATCAGCGGCTTCCACTGGGGATCTTCGTACAGCTCGCGGCCGATGTCGCGAAGCACGCCCATCACGCGGTCGGGGTCTTCGCGGTACGCGATGCTCACGTCCAGCACCGCCCGCGACCAGGTGCGGGTGAGGTTGCTGACCTTCTTGATCTCGCCGTTGGGGACGATGTGGACGACGCCGTGCACGTCGCGCAGCGTCACCACGCGCAGCGTGATGGTTTCCACCGCGCCGCTGACGCCCTCGATGCGGATGACGTCGCCCACGCCGAACTGGTTCTCGAACAGCATGAACAGGCCGGTGATCACGTCCTTCACCAGCGACTGCGCACCGAACGAGAACGCCAGGCCGATGACGCCGGCGCCGGCCAGCAGCGGGCCCACGTTCACGCCCAGCGCACCGAGCACCATGACGATGGTGGCCAGGACGATCAGCACCAGGCCCACGCTGCGCATCAGGCTCAGCAGGGTGCGGGCACGCTGCTCCTGGGCCGAGATGACGCCCGGCGTCGGGGTACCGATGGCCCGTTCGACGCGCCGCAGCACCAGCACGAGCAGCGCGTACGCCAGGAAACCCACCACCAGCGCGCCCAGCACCTGCAGCCCCGTCGCGGCCAGCGCGTCCCAGCTGAAGCGCTCGGCCCACCGCTCGCGAAGTTGGCTGAGCTCTACCAGGGCTACGGTATCGGCCTGGATCATCGGCGCGCGGCGCTGCGGTTCGGGCTGGGAACGAGGGTGCTCAGGAAAGGCGAACGTAGACGAGGCGCGGTTTGCGTGTCAACCCTCGGCGGCCGCTGCCCCCCGCCCTGCGCGGCCCCGCCCATGCCCGGCCTCCGCGACCAGCCCTGTCATCCTAGGGCCCAGGCGCACTGCACCTGCCCTCACACCATCCATCGCGGGCCGAAGGATCTAGCGGCGGCCACGTACAAGCCCGGGCGCGGCAGCGGTCACCGATACCTTGGCCTCGGCTTTTCCCTGGCGGGTCAGGGAGCGCTGCGGCCGGCTCCGGGGCATGCCTCGGCCGCCCCCCATCCCCAGCCCTTCCCCCGCAAACCCCGCGGGGGAAGGGAGTCAGTCCCGTGCGCGCCGACTCGTACCGTGCCGTCGCGGGCTATCTTCATGAGTTGTGGAGCGTTTCGACCGGCTCCGGCGCATGCCTCGGCCGCCCTCTCCCCCCGGCCCCCTCTCCCGCAAGCGGGAGAGGGGGAGAATTCGATTGCGTTCCGGCGGGCCCCTCACATTCGGATGGGATGGAGCGGCCTCGGCATGGGTGACCGCTGCCGCGCCCGGAGGGAGAAGCTTCCGCGGTTAGATCCTTCGCCCCGCAAGCCGTGGTATGCGGGGAAATGTGGCGCGCCTGGGGCTCAGGATGACAGGCTTTCGTGCGCCATTTTGCTGCCGGAGCACGCCCCAGCCCGGTGTGTACACCCTCTCCCGCTTGCGGGAGAGGGTGGCACGCGTGTCAGCGCGGCCGGGTGAGGGCCCCACGGCAGCCGAGACCCACGCAACGGTGACCGCGACCGCGCCCAAGCTGGTACGTGTCCGCAGCTAGATCCTTCGCCCCGCGAACGACGGTGTGCGGGCAAGTGCGGCGCCTGGGGCTCAGGATGACAAATGGGTGCGCAGCAAAAGTTTGCAGCGCACCCGGACGCGTGTCAGCGCGGCCAATGAAAAGCAGTCCGCGAAGGCGGACTTCGGGCAGTCGTTGCCGCGAATTCATTCGCCCCAGCAGAGCCAGGGCGAGTCGACCGACCAAAGGGCGCGAGCGGAGTTCGATCCGTGAACCGCCCCTACCGCAGCACGCGGAGTTCGCGCAGCCGCCACGCGCGCCCGTCCCACACGGCCCCGATGTAGACGACGGACGCCTCGGTGTCGGTGACGCCCTTAGGCCGAGCCACCCACGTCAGCTCGCCGAAGCCGCGGAGCGGGGTGCCGCCGGAGATGGCCACCTGCGTGGTGCGGGTAGACACCGTTTCGCGAGCGCTGAACAACCGCCGCAGGGCCGCTGCGGCGTTGCGTTCCTGCACCTCGCCGGGGCCTTCCCCCGCCAGGTCCAGCACGATGCGCCCGTTCGCCGCCAGCGCCACGATGTCCTCGGCGTTTCCGTCCGCCCACAGCCGGGCGACGGCCCCCACGAAGTTCTGCAGGGGCGCGGGCGACTGCTGCGCCGCGGCCGCACGGGGCGCGAGGAGCGCCAGCAGCAGCGCGAACGCGATCGGTATCCAGCGAATGATCTTCATCTATCCCGCAATCCCTTCCGATACGGCTTCGTTCAGCTCCCGGACCGCCCGGGCGAGCGCCCCGGCAGGGTCCACCGCGGCAATGACGGACCGGCCGAGCACCACGTAGTCCGCACCCAGTCGCGCAGCCTCCGCCGGGGTGGCGACCCGGGCCTGGTCGCCCGCGTCGTCGCCCGCCAGGCGAATGCCCGGCGTCAGCGCCAGGAATCCCTCCCCCGTCACGCCGCGGACGGTCGGCAGCTCGCGGACGGAGGCGACCACGCCGTCCATCCCCGCCCGTTCCGCCAGCCGGGCCAGGCGCCCCACCTCGGCGTCGGCCGAGAGCGCATCCCGCCCCCACGCCTCGGCCACGTCGGTGTCCGAGAGCGAGGTCAGCACGGTGACACCCAACAGTTTGGGACCACCCTCGCCCGCGGCGGACCGCGCGGCCCGCATCATCCCCCCGCCGCCCGATGCGTGCACCGTCAGCAGGTCCACACCCAGGCGCGCGGCGGATTCCACCGCGTGCGCCACCGTGTTGGGGATGTCGTGAAGCTTGAGGTCCAGGAACACCCGGCATCCGCGCCCCGTCATCGCCCGCACCACGTCCGGCCCCTCCGCCGTGAACAGCTGAAGCCCCACCTTCACGAAGTCCGCCGCGGGACCCAGCCGGTCCAGCAAGGCTTCCGCGTCGCGGCGCGAGGGCACGTCCAAGGCGATGATGGGAGTCGGCGCGGTCACGGCGGAAAGCGTTTGGGTGTAAGCGGTTCCGTACGTACACGCCGCCCCGCCGCGGGGTCCACGGCGGGGCGGCGCGGATCGGTCAGGCGGACGCGAGCGCCGGGTCAGCCGCCGCCTGATTCAGCGAAGTGGCCAGGACCTCGGCCAGCTTCGCCGCGTGCACGCGCAGCTCCGGCACGGCGGTGGCCTCCCAGTCGCGCGCCTTGAGGAACGGGCCCACGTAGAACAGGACCTCGGAGTCGCGCCCCTCCGCGTCGCGCACCGCGTATCCATCGCCCACCTCGATACCCAGGCCCAGCGGGTCGCGGGCCAGCAGCCCTCGCGCGCTCATCGCCTGCAGCAGCGGCTCTTCCAGCGTGCGCGGATCGCTCGCGGGACCCGTGCAGTTGATCACCGCGCCCACCGTCAGCGTCGTCGGCTCCGCCGCGCCGCGCGGATGGAAGGTGACGTCCACGCCGCCCTCCCGCTCGGCATAGGCCAGCACGCGACCCGCCTGGGGCTGCACCTGTCCCTCCGCCACCAGCCCCGCTAGGCGGGCGGACAGCTGGGGAGCGGCGCGATGGCGGTGCACGTCCCAGTACACGCCCACGTGCCGCAGGAAACGGCGTCGCTCCGCCACCGGCAGGCGCTTCCACAGGGCCACGGTCAGCGGCCTCAGCGCGGCGATCACCTCTCGCCAGTCCAGCGCCTGCGCCGCCACGGTGCGTACGTGCCTGCGCACCGACCGCAGGTAGGCACGGGCAGTCGCGGGGCCATCCGCCAGGTCTGGCGGCAGGTGCTCGCGGGTGGGATGGGCGGTGTGCTCGCGGTGCGCCAGCGGCATCAGCCCGCGCCGGGAGATGGCGGTGACAGGGCCGCGGTGGCCGCGCGCGCGCAGGTCCAGCAGCACGTCGATCATGGTGAGCCCCGTGCCCAGCAGCAGCACCGGGCAGTCCGGCGCCACGCCGTTCAGGGCCCCGGGCCGCCACGGATCGCGCACGTAACGCGGGCTGCGGGCATAGAACGACGAATCCGCCACGCGCGGATGCGCCGGCGCGAAATTGCCGAGGGCCAGCACCACCCGGTCGGCCACGATCGTCTCGCCGCCCGCCACCCGAACCCGCGCGCCGGTCCCGTCCGGCTGCACGTCGAGCACGTGGTCAACCCGGTGCTCCAGCGTGCTTCCCGGGGCGGCGCCCGCCTCGGCTTCCTCGAGCACGGCCTCCAGGTACTCGCCATACAGCCGCCGCGCCACGAACGTGCCGCCGGTCACGGACGGATCGCGCTCGCGCGCGAAGCGAAGGAAGTGCTCGTCATCACCGGCGTAAGCGCTCATCCGACCCGCGGGGACGTTCAGCACGTGCGCTTCCGTGCGCGTTCCATACGCCACGCCGCGCGCCATCCATCCCGAGCGGTTGACGAGGATCACCCGCACGCCGGTGGCCGCGCGCAACAAGTTTGCGGCGACCAGCGTTCCGCTGAAGCCGCCACCAATGACTACGATCGTACCGCTCATCGACTCTGATCTTAGGAAAGTTCAAGCACGGCCGGATGCGACGGCCGAACGGGTCAGCTGCCCTGGCGCCGCTCTGCCACCTGGAAGAAGTCGCGAACCCCGGCCGCCAGCTGCCGCGCGATCGTCTCCTGCTGCTGCGCATCCGCCAGCATCGACTCTTCTGCGCGGTTGGAGATGAAGCCGATCTCCACCAGCACGGCCGGCATGAAGGCGCCCACGAGCACCGCGAACCCTGCCTGCTTCACCCCGCGGTTGGGGCCGGGATGCACCTCGCGCAGCCGGTTCTGGATCATCTGCGCCCAGTCGCTGCTTTCGCGCAGGTACTGGTTCTGGCGCAGGTCGCTGAGGATGAAGTCCAGCCCCGTACCCCGCGGCCGCTCCTCGTACTGCGCCGCGGCGTCTTCCATCTGCTGCACCCGCCGCGCGTCGGCGGTGCGCGCCTCGGACAGGAAGTACGTCTCGTATCCCGTCTCCGCCCGGCTCGTGTGGGCGTTGCAGTGGATGGAAAGGAAGAGCGCGGGCTGTCCCTCGTCACGCCACTGGTTGGCGAAGCGGCCGCGGTCGCGCAGGGCGATCAGCGTGTCGCGGTCGCGCGTCATCCGCACCTCGAAGCGCGGATCGTCACGCAGCAGCTCGGCCACGCGGCGGGAGACGGCCAGCGTCACCATCTTCTCGCGCGTGCCGTTCGGCCCGACGGCGCCGGGATCCACCCCACCGTGCCCGGCGTCGATCACGACGAGACGGCGCGTTTGAGCCGGCGGCGCGGGAGCAGGCGTCGCTGGAATCGCAGCCGGAGCCGGTGTGGATGCGGCACTCGCGAGCGCCGCCGCGTCCACCCGGGCGACGTGCGTCTGTGGATCGACCGAAAGCAGTCCGCCGGACGCGCCAGCGAGGATGCGCAGGAACTCCGTCGGCACGTACACCACGCCACCACGCGAGTAGACGGGGCTGCCCATCAGCAAGGTGCGCCCCTCGGCCGTCACGCCGGGAGAATCCACGCGCAGCCCCACCTCGCGCCCGCCCAGGCGAACGACGATGTCGCCGCCCGCGTACGAAACGCGCGCGCCCAGACTCAGCAGCGCAGAGACGGGGATGGCGGGGTAGCCGGCGTCGGACACCTCGGCCACGGAGGTCACGTCGGCACCCGCCTGCAGCCGCCACGGGGCGGACTGCGCGGGGAGGAAGCCGGGAAGCGTGGCGAATGTGAGGATCAGGACGAGGAGCGCTCGCATGCGGGCTTCTCCGGGAAAGGTCATGAGCTGCCCTTGATCGCGCGCTGCATGTCGCGCTGGTCGTCGCGTTCCTTGAGCGTCTGGCGCTTGTCGTGAAGCTGCTTTCCGCGCACCAGCGCCAGGTTGATCTTGGCGATCCCGCGCGAAAAGTGGATGTCGAGCGGAACGATCGTCAGCCCCTTCTGCTCCACCTGGCCAACGAGCTTGCGAAGCTCGTTGCGGTGCATCAGCAGCTTGCGGGGGCGAAGCGGGTCGTGGTTGAAGCGGTTGCCCTGCTCGTACGGCGAGATGTGGAGGTTGTAAAGCCACATTTCACCCCCGTTGATCCGGGCGAACGAGTCCTGCAGGTTGGCGCGCCCCTGCCGCAGCGACTTTACCTCGGTGCCCTGCAGGGCGATGCCGGCTTCCCACGTGTCCAAAATATGGTACTCGTGGCGCGCCTTGCGATTCTTGACGACGGTCTTGGTGCCGGCTGCTTCTGGCATGAAGGGCAGTGCGTGAGAGCGTTAGTGCGTCAGTAGATGAAGACCGGCGTGCCGACTTCTACCTCGTGGTACAACTGGCGCGCCGCTTCGTTGGTCATGCGGATGCACCCGTGCGACACGTCCTGGCCCAGCAGCTCGGGCTTGTTGGTGCCGTGCAGCGCGATGCCCTCGCCCAGGAACAGCGCCGTGGTGCCCAGCATCCCCTCTTCCCAGCGCTCCTCGGAGCCGGGGTCCGGGATGGGAACGCCGCGCTCCAGGTAGGCCCAGTCGGGCACGTACCAGCGCGGGTCCTTTTCCTTGCGCTGCACGCGGAACATGCCGCGCGGGGTGCTGAACTCCCACTTCTGCCCCGCGCCCTCCAGCCGCGTGCCCGTGCCGGTGCCCACCAGCGCCGACCAGATCACCCGCTCCTCTTCCATCAGGTACAGCCGGTGCTCGGCGAGAGACACCACAATGTACCGCCCCTCGGCACCGACCGGGGGATCGCGATAGCGGGCCGCGCCCTCGCGTTCCACGCCGTGCGCCAGGGCCAGCGGGCTCCCGGGCAGCGTCTGCGCACCGGCCTCCACCCCGCCGAAGACGAGGGCGAGCACCAGCCCCAGCGCCACGCCAAAGCCATTCCCGCACTCACGCCCCAACGCACTCACGCACTTGATCATTCCAACAGCTCCCTCTGCTTGCGCCGGATGCGCATCAGGTCGTACACCTGGGCCACTTCGCCGCCCAGCACGAACACGATGGCCGAGTAATATATCCAAAACACGAGCAGGATCAGAGAGGCCAGCGTTCCGTACGTCGTCCGCCAGTCGCTGACGTAGGTGACGTACCACGCGAAGATCCCCTTCAGCAGCTCCCACGACACCGAGGTGAACACCGCCGCCACCAGCGCGATGCGCCACGGCGTCTTCCGCTTGGGAAGATAGCGGTACATCAGCACGAACATCAGCAGGATGAAGCAGAACGCCAGGATCCGCGCCAGCGCCCGCTGAACCGACTGCACCTCGGGATAGGCCGAAAGGCCCAGCCACCGCACCCCGTACGCCTGCGCCGCCTCGACGGCGACGGTGATGCCCGTGTTGAACACGAACAGCGTTCCCGCCACCAGCACCATCTGCAGGTCGAAGAACATCCCCGCGATGATCGGCCGCTCTTCCGGCAGGTCGAAAATGTGCTTGAGCACCGAGCGAAGGCTGGCTACCAGCCGCGTGGACGACCAGATGAACAGCACCAGGCCCAGGATGCCGAACCGAGTGCGCCCCGCCACCACCTCGCCCACGAGGGAACGGGTGAGCGTAACGATGCGCTGCGAGGGCGGCAGGATGGAGAGCACGTACTCCACCGCGGCCTGCTGCGGATCGTTCACCGCCGCCTTCAGCACGTAGCCGAAGATGGCGATGAGCATCAGCAGAAACGGAACGGCCGCCACCAGCACGTTGAAGGCGATGCCGCCGGCCAGGAAGAAGATGTCGTCCTCGCCGGCCTTGATGTACACCCGCCGCCCGAACTCCGCCCAGCCGCCGAGAACGCGCGAAAGGGCCGCACGGGCGGCCCTTCGCAGTATCGCGGCGCGACTGGGGGGAACGGTGGGTTCGGCCATGCAGCCAAGCTAGGTCCGGCCGCGCCACGCCGTCAACGAACTTCGCCGCCCGCCAGGTCTCCCACGTCGGCTTCGGTGGTCACCTCGGTGATCACCACCTCCTGTACGGGAGGCGCGGAAACCGCCAGCTGCAGCGCCGGGGCGCGGGGGGCATCGGGGCGCTGGCCGCCGCGGTACGAGGCCTTGGCCTCTTGCACCCGCCGCTGCAGCTCGGCGCGCGCCTGCGCGGCCGCCGACCGCCCCTCGTCCACCGCCGTCCGGGCTTGCTCGACACGCGTATCCACCGCGCCGCGGACCGCGTCTACGCGCCCGGTGACGAAGCCGCGGATCTCGCGCTGGGTCTCGCGCCCGCTACGCGGCGCCAGCAGCAGCGCGGCACCCGCGCCTACCAGCACGCCCAGCAGAAAGGAGCCGGCTCCCCCGCCCCGCTCCTCGATCACGATCCGCGGCTGCCCCAGGTCCTCACGCATGTCGCTCGATGGAGTATGTCAGTGAAGCGCGAGCGCGCCGTGGTGCTCCGCGTCGCCCTCGGCCTGCAGGACGTCGCGGAAGCGGCGCAGGTCCAGCGGCTTCTGGAAGAAGAAGTCGGCCTCGCGGCGCAGCGTGCTCTCGGCCTCTTCGCCGCCGCACCCGGCCGTGATGATGATCACGCGCACCCCGCTGTCGCCCGCCGAGCGGATGGCGCGCACCACCTGCAGCCCGTCGATGTCGGGGAGGTAGAAGTCGCACACCACCGTGTCCGGGCGAAAGTCCTCGAGCCGCTCCAGGCCGCGCCTGCCGCTTTCGGCCGTGCAGACGGTGTAGCCCTCCTCGTCGAGCAGGCTCTTCAGCGCCTCGCGCGCGGCTGCCTCGTCCTCGATGACGAGTATGCGTTGTGCCGCCATCCTCTGGTACCTCCGGTGCGGCGTCCCACCGAGACGCTGGCTCCCTGCCTTTGCTCCTCGGGAGGTGTTCAAGGGCAATCGCCATGCCACCGAAAGGGCCCCGAAAATGGGAGCCGCGCGTTCGAGCTGACGCGCGGCTTTGTCCAATGTTCGCGCGGGCTTGCGCTCACTTCTGCAAAGTGTGGCGAAACGTATGCTCCCCCGCCTCGGGGCTGATCTGAACGCCGCTCACCGTCTCCTGCGTCCACCCAGCAGGGCACCCACCAGTCCGCGGACCAGGGTGTTCACGGCAGACTTGGCGACGGGCGAACGAAGGATCTGCTCCACCGTCCCGCGCTCCTTGCGACCCCGGCGCGGCTCGGGGTCGCCATCGGCCGAGCGCGACGACTTTCGCGTGGCGGTGCGTGGAGCGCGGTCGTAGTCCGGCACCCGGCCGGAGCCCCGGGGAGCAGCCTCCGCCCCGTCCTCCGCCTCCTGCGCCTGCCCCGCACGCTCCTCCAGCATCTCGCGGGCGCTTTCACGGTCGATCTCCTGCGCGTACCTCCGCACCTGCTCCGAGGCGCCGATGCGGGCCTGCAGCTCGTCCGCGGTCAGCGGGCCCATCCGCGACGAGGGCGGCACCATGCGCACGGCGAACGGCTGGCTGGGCACGCCCGACGGGGACAGCGTCGTGACTAGCGCCTCGCCGATGCCCAGCGTGGTCAGCGTTTCCTCCACGTCGTAGAACGTCGTCTTCGGAAACGTGCGCGCGGCGGACTTCAGCGCCTTTTCGTCGTCCGGGGTAAAGGCGCGCAGGGCGTGCTGAACGCGGTGGCCCAGCTGGCCCAGGATTTCGGGCGGCACGTCGCGCGGGTTCTGGGTGATGAAGAACACGCCTACGCCCTTGGAGCGGATCAGCCGCACCACCTGCTCCACCTGGTCCACCAGCGCCTTGCTGGCGCCGTCGAACAGCAGGTGCGCCTCGTCGAAGAAGAACACCAGCTTGGGCTGGGCAACGTCGCCCATCTCCGGAAGGGTGTGGTACAGCGTGGCGAGCATCCACAGCATGAAGGTGCTGAACAGCGCGGGCGTTTCCTGCACGTCCTGCAGTTCCAGCACGCTCACGATCCCGCGCCCGTCCGGCGCCGTCTTCAGCAGGTCGTCCAGATCGAACTCCGGCTCGCCGAAGAACCGCTCGGCGTCCTGCGCCTCCAGCTCCACCAGTTCGCGAAGCAGCACGCCCACGGTCTGCTTCGACATCCCGCCGTACTCCTTCAGCTCGTCGGCGCCCTCTTCCGACAGGTAGCGGAGCGCCGCGCGCAGGTCCGACAAATCCAGCAGCAGCAGGCCTTTGTCGTCGCAGTACTTGAAGACCAGGGTCAGCACGCTGGACTGCGTTTCGTTCAGGCCCAGCACCTTGGCCAGCAGCAGCGGGCCGAAGGAAGACACGGTGGCCCGCAGCTGCGCGCCCAGCTTCCCCGAAAGGCTCAGGTACTCCACCGGCATCCCCGCGGGCTGCCAGGCGTAGCCGGTGTCGGAGGCACGCTGCTTCACGCGATCGCCCGCCTCGCCCGGGACGCCGATGCCACTCAGGTCGCCCTTCACGTCGGAAAGGAAGACGGGGACGCCGGCGTTCGACAGCTGCTCGGCGATCAGCTGCAGCGACTTGGTCTTGCCCGTGCCCGTGGCCCCGGCGATCAGCCCGTGGCGGTTCATCATCGACAGGGGCAGCGACACCAGCGGCTCCGGCGCGCAGGCACCCTCGTGCACCACGGCGCCAAGGGTGATGGTTCCGGTGGATGCGGGAAAGGCCGTGCGGGCCGCGTTCAGGACGTCGGAATTCATTGAGTCGTGCGCCAGGCGAGAGGTGGATCGCTGTGGGAAACGGCCGGCCCGGATACCCGGACCGGCCGCGCAGGGTTCATCGGCCGAACATGCCGCCCAGCTTGCCAGCCACGTCGCCCAGGTCGGGGATGCCACCACCGCCGGTGCCACCACCCTCGCCGGTCAGGCGCTTCAAGTTGCCACCGATGGGAGGCGGAAGGCGGCCGTCCAGGAACTCGATGGCGGCCTGCGCCGCCTGCATCGCCTTGTCCTGCGGCAGTCCCGTCCGCGTCGCGATCTGCTGCACCAACTCGTCCATCATCGCCATCGATTCACCCTCATTCAACGTGGCCCGCGTCACTGCTGATCGAGCGCAGATGCTCTAGCAAGACTCGGGCGAACACACCCAGCGCACACGCGTGCGCAGCACTGCTTCGCCTGTTCGCGGGAGACGCCGGGAAATCCGTCGAGGAAATCATCCAGGCTGTCACCTGCCTCGAGGTGAGCCCACAAGCTGTCCACCGGGACGCGGGTACCGGTGAAAACGGGAGTTCCGCCCAGGATGCCGGGATCAACGGTGATCACGCCTCCGGGGATCATGCCCATGGCCTTATTGGATTCCCGCATCACCTCGCGTGCGAGCTCATACAGATCCGCATCCAGTTCCGCGAACCCGGTGAGCGGAAAGCGGAGCGTATCCAGCTCCTCCTGCTGCCCAAGAAACGAGGAGTTGAAGAGCGTCAGCCCGACTACCTCTGACTGGTCGATCCGAAGGAGCACGTTGTCGCTCAACTCAATCCCGATGGCGTTGCGGCCCCGGAGGAACGCGATGTAGAGCGCGTCGCTGAGCGGATCGTAATGGACGGTAGTCATGAGGAGAAAGCTACGGTCCGATCCACTGTGGTCCAAGCCATATCTCCCGCCACGGACGGCACAGAAAAGCCGCGCACCGACTGGGTCGGTGCGCGGCCGTTCGCGTACGTAGGGCGAGGTGCCGGTCAGGCCGGGACGGTTTCGCCCGCGACCAGCTGGTTCAGGCGGTTGCGAAGCTCGTCTTCCTCGATTCCCAGCATCGAGGCGGCCCGGTTGTGGTCGCCCTCGACGAAGGAAAAGGTCTTGAGCACCAGCGTGCGCTCCGCCTGCTGAAGCGAGGTGCCCACGGGAACGCGCACCTCGCGGTCCTCCGAGCCGATCAGCTCGTGCGCCCGCAGGTCGCCCAGCGTGATCTCTTCCGTGCGGGCAAAGATCACCGCACGCTCCACGGCGTTCTTCAGCTCGCGGACGTTGCCCGGCCAGCGGTACGCGTTGATGAACTCCAGCGCCTCGGGCGAGAAGCTCTTCAGCTGCTTCTTGCCGTTCTCTTCCGAGAAGCGACGCAGGAAGCTTTCCGCCAGCAGCCGCACGTCGCCGCGGCGCTCGCGGAGCGGCGGCAGGAAGAGCGGGATGACGGCCAGGCGGTGGTACAGGTCCTCGCGCAGCTTGCCGTCGTCGATGGCCTTGCCGATCTGCTTGTTGGTGGCGGAAACCACGCGGATGTCCACGTGGATCTCCTTCTTGCCGCCCAAGCGCCGGAACGACCGCTGCTCCAGCGCGCGCAGGAACTTCACCTGGATGTCGGGCTCCATCTCGGCCACCTCGTCCAGGAACAGCGTTCCGCCGTCCGCAAGCTCGAAGCAGCCCTGCTTTTCGTTGATGGCCCCGGTGAACGCGCCCTTCTCGTGGCCGAACAGCTCGTTCTCCAGGATTTCCCGGGGGAACGCGGCGCAGTTGATGGCGATGAACGGCCCCTTGGCCCGGTTGCTCTTTTCATGGATGGCGCGCGCCACCAGCTCCTTGCCGGTGCCGCTCTCGCCCACGATGAGCATGCTGGCCGTGGTGGGCGCCGCCGCCTCGATGGTCGAGTAGATGGACCGCATCTCCTCGGACTGGCCGATCAGGTCCACGAACCGGGTGAGGTTGGCCAGGCGCTCCTCGAGCTGCTTGTTGGCCTGCTTCACCTGGAACTTCTCGAGCGCTTTGGGGATCAGCTCCTTGAGGCGGTCGATCTTCAGCGGCTTTTCGAGATAGTCGTAAGCCCCTTCACGCATGGCCTCCTTGGCCGTGTCGACGGAGCCCTCGCCGGTGATGATGATCATCTCCGACGGGATGCCGGCCTTGCGCATGCGCCCGAACAGCTCCAGCCCATCAACCTGCGGCATGCGCAGGTCCGCCAGCACTACGCCGTAGGCGTTTTCCTGAACCAGCTTCCAGGCCGCGTTGCCGTCCGTGGCGGTGTCGACTTCGTAGCCCTCGTCGGCAAGGAGCATCTGCAGCCCCTCGGCGATGTGGCGTTCGTCGTCGGCAACCAGGATCTTTTCAGGCATACCCGTGGGTCGTCGGGATGGAATCGCAACTTGTATGGAACGTTTCAAGATACCGACCGGTGGCGTGTGTGGTCAACCGCTTGGGATGGAACGAGGTAGCCCGTGTTTCAGGCCCGGCCCGACGGCAGGACGAACGTGCGCTTGCCGTCCTGCGCCCAGACCTGCCCGCCGACGCTTTCGGCCAGCAGCGACGCCACTCCGGTGCGGTCGCCCTGCGTGGCGCCCGGCGCCGTGGACGCCTGGATGGTCAGCGTGGAACGCCCGTCTTCGCCACGCACGGTGACGTGAAGGGTTTCGCCGCTGGGCAGCGCCTCGAGCGCGTCGAGCACCAGGTTCAGGATGATCTGCCGGGCGGGCTGACGTCCCACGCGCACGCGGGCCATGGCTCCCTCCGTATTGTACTCCACCCGGGCCTCCCTGTGCCGCGCCTCCAGCTGCACCAGCTCCATCACCTCTTCCACCAGCTCGGTGAGGGTGATTTCTTCGCTGCCGCGGTCGGGGCGGGAAAGGCGCAGCAGGAGTTCCACGCGGCGGCTCACCCGGTCCAGCTCTTCGCCCAGCACGTTGGTGTAGCGCAGCACCTCGTCGCCGCCGGGAATGCGGCCAAGCTTCCGCTTCAGCACTTCCAGGTTGATGACCATGGAGTGCAGCGGGTTCTTGATCTCGTGGGCCAGCGCGTCGGCCAGGCGCTCCAGGAGCTCGAGCTTGTTGGCCCGAACGGCGAGAGGGTCGGCCACCGCGATGGCTCCGGAGGTGTCGGTGCGAATGGTTTCGCTCACGTGAGTGACTGCCGTCGATTTGAACGCTCCGGGCTGGCCAGAACACGGCCGGAAAGCCGCCGCCGTCCAGGGACGGCGGGCGCGCGAAAGCTTGGAACGCAGGCCCGGAGGGGCGCGCGGGCGGTGGACAGAGCACGATTCGTTCCCACGCCCGCCGCCGATCCGCACCCCGGAACGCGAAGAAGGCGCCGAACCCCGGCGCCTCCTTCATCCCCACCGATCAGAACCAGCGGGTGGTCTCGCTGGTCCAGCGAACGTCCTCTACGTCGCGCGGATCGGGCCGCGCCAGGTACGAGCCGCCCATCGGCCTCCACGTGCCGCCGACCGGGCTGTACCGCGGGTGATCGCCCTCGGGGCGCCCCTCGTTCTGGAACTCGCGCCGGGCGCCGTGTTCGTCGTTGCGACCGCGGTTGGTCACGTTGAAGTCGCCCCCGTAGCCGCCCCGCGCCCCGAAGTCCCGCCCGTATCCGCCGCCCCGCCCGCCGAAGTCGCGGGCGTACCCGCCCCGTCCGCTGAAGCCAGTGCCGCTCCTCGGGTCGTCGTAGGTCCCGTGGCCGCCCGAGCCGGCGTGGAAATCGCCGCCGTAGCCCGCACGGCCACGGAAGAAGTAGGTGCCGTCGCGCCCGCCCCCGCCCTGCTGCCCCCGCGGGCGGCGGTACCCGTGCTCGTGGTCCGCGCGTCCACCGTTATCATCCAGGTAGCGCGGGCCGCCACCGATGGGGTAGCCGCCGCTTCCGCCCTGGTAGCCCTCGCGGTAGCCGCCCACCCAGGGCCGCTCGCCATTCCACGGGCCGCCGGCCTGGCGGTATCCCCGGTCGTAGCCCCGACCACCGGGGGGCATGCGGTACTCCCAGCCGTCGTGCCGCCCGTATCCGCGGCCGTAGCCCTCGTCGTAGCGCATACGATCTCTCTCCTTCTTGAAAGGCCGGTTTCTGCGCTCGCAACGCCTGTTCCACCTACCGGTACGGCACGCATGGAGAGATCGAACGCGCTGCATCTGCTCAGGGCACGAAGAAGCGGTCGAACCCCTTCAGCCGCAATCCGGCACGTAGACGCTTGTCACCGGTCCAAAGCACACCATCCAGATCGAGCGTCAGTGCGACGTGAGGAGCGTCCGCGGGATCGACTCCGTCGCACAACGCACGTGCCTGATCCCAATGTACCGCCGCGATTCGTGCTTCCTTATGGATGCTCAGGAGGGAGATGATCTCGTGATACAGGCGAGCGAGGGTGTCTTCGTCGAGCTCACTCGTACGCGCGATCTTCTCCTTCAGCCGAAACAATTCGCTGAGGACGCTTTCACAGATGTGGAAGCTGTGCTCCGATTCGAAGAGGATCTCCAAGAACCGTCCTTCACGACGCAGCAAGGCCGAGAAGATCACATTCGTGTCCGTGACGACCGGCGCCTCGTCAAGGTCCATGGCCGGAGAGACGATCGCGGTTTTTCTTCCAGACGGCTTGGTCGACCTCGTCCGCGAGTTCGGCTGCAGCTTCGGCGGTTAGCCGACTGCGGTCGCGGATCGATGCCAGTTCCAGGTAGGAGAGGAATCGCGAGACCCGCGCCTCGTTCACCTCGTTCCGGCGGAGCCGAACGACGATCTCATCCTCGTTCCTGTCGACCTGGTATGCAGGCTCGATTGCCATGTGGTTCTCCTCGGTGCAGGCCAGCGCGACGATTCGTATCGAGCTCCAGAATGGGGGAGCCCGCAACGTCGTTGCAGACCCAAATACATACGGACCGAGCAACGTCCGCAAGCCCCCTCCAGAACCGGCCACGGGCGGCACAGATCGGTTGCCTCGACGCTCACCCCATGGGCTCGATCCGGATCTCCTTGTCGGTTTGCGTGTCGAGGATGTAGAGCGCGTCCATCAGCCGGACGCGCAGGGTGCCCGGGCCGATGGAGCCGGACGCCGCCATCTCGCCCGCCAGCCCGAAGAAGGCGAGTGCGTAGGCGGCGGCATGCAGCGGGTCCGGCTCCACGGCCAGAAAGGCGCCCGTCACACCGGCCAGCGCGCACCCCAGCGCGGTGACGCGCGTCATCATCTCGTGGCCGTGGTGGATGGAGAGCGTGCGCGCGCCGTCCGTCACGTGGTCCACGGGACCGGTGACGGCGATCACGCAGCCCAGCGAGCGCGCCAGCTCCGACGCGGCCGCGCGCGCCTCGTCCGGGGTGCGCGTGCTGTCGACGCCCTTGGCCCCGCCCACCTCACCCGCCAGCGTGAGGATTTCCGACGCGTTGCCCCGGATCACCGTCGGCTTGCGGCGGGCGAGGTCGCCCGCGACGCCGGTGCGGTACGGCGTGGCCCCGGCGCCCACGGGGTCCAGCACCCACGGCGTGCCGAGCGCCACGGCGCGATCCACCGCCATCTCCATCGCCTCTACCCACGGCGGCGACAGCGTGCCGATGTTGATCACCAGCGCCCGTGAGATGCCTGCAAAGTCCGCGGCCTCCTCGCGCGCGTGCACCATCGCGGGCGAGGCGCCGATGGCCAGCAGCGCGTTGGCGGTGACGTCCATCGCCACGTAGTTGGTGATGCAGTGCACCAGCGGGCCGGCGTCACGGAGCCGGGCCAGCGCGCCCCAAGGGTCCAGGGAATCCGATGCGGTCTGGATCATTTGAGTGCGTGAGTGCGTAAATCGGGTGAAACGCAGAAGCCCCGCGAACCGCGCGGGGCTTCATGTGCGGTGCAGTGACCGTCGTTACCGTCGTTACCTTATTCGATCGTATGCGAGCCGTCGGCCTCGCTCTTGGGAGTGCCGGGGCGCGCCTTGCGGCGGTCCATCAGCGTCCACCAGAGCAGCACGAAGCCCAGCACCGTCCACATCGCACCCCACGCGGTGATGCCGCCCGGCAGCGTGCCCAGCCCGTAGCCCAGGAACAGGCCGCCCGCCACGGCGCCCACCACGTTGACCCAGGGAGAAAGCAGCAGGTCGCGCATCAGCGTTTCCGCATTCCGCGTCCGCGGACGACCAGCAGGTCGAACGCTACGCGCCGCCCCACCTTGTACGCCACGAATGCCAGCGCCGCCCCCAGGGCCAGAAAAAAGATCATCGCGGGCGATTCGATCAGCCCGAAGAAGATGATCATCCACAGGTACAGCGCCCCCATCACCACGGCCGGCACCAGCGCCCACTTGCCCGACTGCCGGATCAGCCCCTGGCGGCACGTCTCGCAGCGGCCCGCGTCGTCGGCCTTCTCGCCCTCCTTCGGCAGCCCGCACTGGGTGCAGATGAAGGGCGGAAACTCCTCTTCCAGCCCGGGCGGGAGGGTCGCGGTTTCCATCAGAGGCGCTTGATGATGGCGTCGGCCAGTGAATCGGTGGTGCCGGTGCCGCCCAGGTCCGGCGTCAGGCTGTCGCCCTCCACCACTGTGGCCACCAGCGCCTTGCGGATGCGGGCGGCCTCGTCGCGCATGTCCAGGTGGTCCAGCATCATGGCACCGGCCAGCAGCAGCGCCAGCGGGTTGGCGATGCCCTTTCCCGCGATGTCGGGCGCGGAGCCGTGCACCGCCTCGAAGATCGCGGCGTCCTTACCGATGTTGGCGCCCGGCGCCATCCCCAGCCCGCCGACGAGGCCCGCGATCAGGTCCGACAGGATGTCGCCGAACATGTTCTCGCAGACGATCACGTCGAACTTGTCCGGATCCATGACCAGCATCATGGCCGCCGCGTCGATGATGCGGTCCTCGAACTGCACGCGGCCCTCGTACTCCTTGGCCATCTCGCGGCCCACGTCCAGGAAGAGGCCCTGCGTGTACTTGAGGATGTTGGCCTTGTGGGCCAGCGTCACCTTCTTGCGCCCGTTCTTCAGCGCGTACTCGAAGGCGTAGCGAAGGATGCGCTCCACGCCGAAGCGGGTGACCAGCATCACGCTCTCCGCGGCCGCGCGGGGGTCGCCGCCGATGCCTACGTAGTGCTCGACGCCACTGTACAGCCCCTCGGTGTTTTCGCGGATCAGGACGATGTCCACGCCCTCGTACCGCCCGCCGCGCACGATGGTGTATGCGGGGCGAACGTTGGCGTACAGGTCGAACTCCTTGCGCAGCGCCACGTTGATGGAGCGGAAGCCCACACCCACGGGGGTGGTCAGCGGCCCCTTGAGCGCCACCCGGTTCGTGCGGATGGAGTCCAGCGTTTCCTGGGGAATGGGCGTGGTGTGCTTTTCGATGGCGCTCACGCCGGCGTCGCGGCGGTCCCACTGGATGTCGGCCCCGGTGGCCTCTATCACCCGCACCACGGCCTGGGTGATGTCCGGCCCGATCCCGTCGCCCGGGATCAGCGTAACGATCTGCGGCATCTGCTGCTCGGTATGGCGGGCCCGCGGCCCGCGTGCGTTCCCCTGAATGCGATCACGGCCTTGCGTGCCGTGCAAGACGGATGCGAGCGCCCCCGGACCCGTGCCGGACGCGCTCGCCGTGACAACCTACCGGGCGCCCCGCGTCACCGCGAGTATGCCACCACCATGCGGCGGGCGAGCGCCTGGGCGGCGCTGACGATCCCCGCCCGGTCGTCCGCGGCCGCGGGCTCCCCATCCGCGTCGCCCCACCACACGAGCAGCCCCGTCCGCGCGTCCACCACGGCCGCCGTCAGCCGCACGCGCGTTCCCGTGCTGTCGGAGATCGCGACGGCGCTTCGCGTGATGACCACCAGCCGCGCCCGGCTGAGCGCGGCGTAGCGGCGAATGGGGTCCGCTAGGGCGCCGGCCACGCGGCGCTCGCCATGGGACTGATAGGAGTCGTTGGGGAGCGCGGCGGGGTCGGGCGCATACCCCGGCGACTGACGCAGGAGATGGCGAAGCCGCTCGGGGGTGATCCACTGCGTAACCGAGTCGCGCGCCTGCAGCGCCGTCACGATCTCGGCCGTGATCTGCTCTCGATTGAAGCCCACGCCGGTGGCCTGCTGCACGGGAAGGATCACCACCTGCTGCCCGCCCAGGTCCATCGGCGCGACAGCGGTGGGCGGCGGCGGGCCGGCGGAAGCCGGCTTCTTTCCGCCGCACGCGGGCAGGGCGAGCGCAACGGCGAGCGCGACCAGCCGCCGGGCCGGGGCGCGGCGGAGAACATCGGACATCGATCGGATCAAAGCAGGTGTCCCCCGTCGACGGGAATGACGGTGCCGGTGATGTGGCGCGCGTACTCGGAGCAGAGAAAGACGACGACGTTCGCCACGTCCTGCGGATCGCCCAGGCGGCCCAGGACGGAGCGCTCGCGGGCCGTGTCCAGGATTTCCGCCGGCACGCCGTTGGTCAGGCGCGTGGTGCGGATGTACCCCGGCGCCACGGCGTTCACGTTCACGTTGCTGGGGCCCAGCTCCAGCGCGGCCGAGCGGGTGAGGCCCAGCAGCCCCGCCTTGGAGGCGCTGTAGTTGGCCAGGCCGAACTCGCTGCGGATGCCGTGCACCGACGACACGTTGACGATCTTGCCGTCGTGGTGGCGGCGAAAGGTGGGCGCCAGCGCCCGGATCATGTGGAACGCGCCCGTCAGGTTGGTGTCGAGCACCGAGCTCCACTGCTCGTCCGTCAGCCGCCACAGCGCGCGGTCGCGCGCGATCCCCGCGTTGTTCACCAGGAAGTGAACCCGCCCGAACTCTTCCTGGACGCCCTTGACGAACCGGTTCACCTCGTCGGAGTCGCGCACGTCGCAGGGCTCGCAGTGCACGCGCACCTCCAGCTGGCGCAGGTCGCGCTCGGTCTGCTCCGCCTCTTCCTCCATCCCCACGCCGCCGTCGTACGAATACCAGTTGAAGGCGACGTTCACCCCGTGCCGCGCAAACTCCAGCGCGATCGCCCGCCCGATGCCCGAGGCGCCGCCCGTGACGATGGCGGTGCGCCCGCGCATGCTCATCCCGTAGTTCAGCGACTTGGGCTGCGTTTCCTCGTTGAGGCCCTCGAGGAACTCGTCTACGGCCTCCGCTTCGGCGGGAACGCGGATGATGCCGCCCGGGATGCTGGGGAGTGACGGATACGACGCCTGAGCCGGCGGATCGTAGGGGTCGTCCTGGACGGGATGGGGAGGGTGCATCCGGCGACCGGGGTGGCGGGTGCAAAGGCGTGGAGTGCGTACGGATTCTACGCCTGCACTACCCCAGGGGGCAAGGCGCAGGCACTCTGCCCCGGGCAAAATCTGCGCCGGGTACAGCGTCCCGCAATCACGCCGAGAGCGGACACTTCGGCCCAGAGACAGATGCCGCCACACACGGCACCAAAGACGATCGCCCGCCCTCGCATCGAAGCGAAGGCGGGCGATCCTGTCAGGGGAAGGGACTCCCCCTGCCGTCAGTACGGCGACGCGTCGTAGTTGTCGATCTGCGCGCGCTGCAGCTTCCCGGAGTAGTCCAGGTAGCAGACCTTGGTCTCGGAGTAGAACTCGTACACTTCCCAGCCGCCCTCGCGGTGGCCGTTGCCGGTCTGCTTCACGCCACCGAACGGAAGGTGCGCCTCGGCGCCGATGGTGGGCGCGTTGACGTAGGTGATGCCGTTGTCCATCTCCTGGAACGCACGGAACGCCGAGACGGTGTCGCGCGTGTAGAGCGACGAGCTGAGGCCGTACTTCACCTCGTTGTTAATGTGGATCGCCTCGTCCAGGTCCGAGAAGCGGATCACCGACAGCACCGGCCCGAAGATCTCCTCCGTCGCCATCCGCGAGCCGGGCTTGATGTCGGTGAAGATGGTCGGCTGGAAGAAGAACCCGTCGTCCAGGCCGTTGCCCGTCGGGACCTCGCCGCCCAGCACGAGCGTGCCCTCCGTCTTCCCGATCTCCACGTACTCCTGCACCTTGGTGCGCGAGGCCTCGTGGATCAGCGGGCCCACGTCCACGCCCTCGTCCAGGCCGTAGCCCAGCTTCAGCTTCTTCGCGCGCTCGATCAGCCGCTCCAGCAGCTGGTCATGAATCCGGTCGTGAAGCAGCAGGCGCGACGTAGCCGTGCACCGCTGCCCCGTGGTGCCGAACGCGCCCCACAGCACGCCTTCCAGCGCCAGGTCCAGCTCGGCGTCGTCCATCACGATCTGCGCGTTCTTGCCGCCCATCTCCAGCGACAGGCGCTTGTGCATGCGCCCGCACGTCTGGCCGATGATGGAGCCGATGTCCGTCGACCCCGTGAACGAGATCACCGGGATGTCGGGGTGCTCCACGATGGCCGCGCCGATCTCCTCGCCCAGGCCGTGCACCAGGTTCACGACACCCGCGGGAATGCCGGCCTCCTCCAGCACCTCGACGAGCAGCTGCACCGTGTGCGGCGTGTCCTCGGCCGGCTTGATGATCACGCTGTTCCCGCACACCAGCGCCGGGAACATCTTCCACGTGGGGATGGCCAGCGGAAAGTTGAAGGGCGTGATCAGTCCGCACACGCCGATGGGGCGGCGGTAGCTCATCGCCCACTTGTTGCGCAGTTCCGAGGGCACCGTGTGGCCGAAGAGGCGGCGGCCCTCCACGCCGGCGTAGTAGGCCGTGTCGATGCCCTCCTGCACGTCACCGCGCGTCTCCGTGAGCGTCTTGCCCATCTCGCGCGTGGCGGCCCGGGCGATCTCGTCCTTCCGCGTGCTCAGCAGGTCGCCCACCTTGCGCAGCACGTCGCCGCGCGCGGGCGCCGGGGTGCGGCGCCACTCCTCGAAGCCCGACTTGGCGGCGCGGACGGCGCGGTCCAGGTCCTCGCGCGTGCTGCGCGGGAACAGGCCGATCAGGTCCGACTGCTTCGCGGGGTTGCGGTTCTCGAAGTAATCGCCCGAAGACGGCTCCACCCACTGGCCGCCGATGAAGTTCTTGTGCTGTTCCGCCATGCTGGTGATCGCGTGGAACGGGTTGAGCGGCTGCCTGCGAGCCGGGTGCTGGAAGCCGCCCAATCTAACGCTCCGCGGGTCAGGGGCAACGGAAGTGGGTGCCGCGACTCCCAGGGACCCGTTGAACTTGTGGCCTCACCCGCTTCTGTAGCCTGCTCCGTGGGGGGACGTGGACCGGGTCGACTTCCAGTCCAGGACCTCGGGTGGCAGGTGCTGCGGCGTACCGTGGGACGCCCCTATGTCCACTTGCAGCAAGATGACTGGAAAGGTATCATCCTGCGATGCGCCTTGAGCATCACGCACTCCGGAGAATACCGAATGCGCCCTGGTCAGAAATCCCCGAAGCTGCGTGACGTTACATGGGACCAACTGCTGAATTGCACACGCCTGGGTTGCGAAACCCACCCCGAGTGGTCTGATGATTCGGCGCGAAACGAGTACCAACGGGACTTCGATCGCATCGCCTTTTCCCGCGCGTTCAGACGGCTACAGGGTAAGACCCAGGTTTTCCCCATCCCTGAAAACGATGTCGTTCATAACCGCCTCACGCATAGCATCGAGAGTTCGTGCGTCGGCAGATACCTCGGCGGGATCGTGGCGCGTCAGATCGGCCAGCCAGTTGAACTTTTCTCTTCCGTCGTCAGTTCCGCGTGTCTCGCCCACGACATCGGCAATCCTCCGTTCGGTCATTCCGGAGAGGCGGCGATCGCCGGCTTCTTCGAACATGGCGATGGGGCAGCATACATGAAAGGGATGACGCAGGAGGAACGCTCGGACTTTACGTGCTTCGAAGGAAACGCAATGGCGCTACGGATGCTATGCCACAGCAAGCCGGCGAAGACATCGATGCTTGGCGGCGAACGCCTCACGTACACGACCCTGGCCGCTTTTGCGAAGTACCCGCGTGTGTCACACCTCAAAACCGTAGACCACCGCAGGGCGAGCCAGAAAAAATTCGGAGTGTTCCGCTCCGAGCTGCGGGATTTTCGCAATATCGCCGAGCAGCTTCATCTCTCGAAACCGGGGAGCGACGACTGCTGGTATCGACATCCGCTTGCATTCCTGGTAGAAGCGGCGGATGACATCTGCTACAAAGTAGCGGATGCGGAAGACGGTTTGAAGATGAACCTCATGGCGCGGGATGAAATCATGCCGATTCTCCGCCGAATCGCAGAAACGCACTTTCCGAAGAATGAAATCAGTCGGGACTTGGCCCAGATCACGGCTCCGGTCGAAACGATCGGGTATTTGCGCGCCAAGGCCATGAACAGCCTCATCTATCAATGCGCCGCGGAATTCTGCAAGAATGAAACCGACATCATGACCGCGGAGTATGACGCGCCCTTGCTCGAGTCCATCGAGTCGATGAGCGATCTCCAACAACTCACCACCCTTACAGCCGAGCGGCTTTACCTGGCTCCGATGGTTGTGCAGATCGAGGCCGCGGGATACAAGGTATTGCCTGGCCTGCTGGACGCTTTGCTGCAGGCGATCCTGAACGAATCCGGCACCACCCTGGGACAAAAAATCGCCCAGAACGTCCCACCGGAATATCGGCCTGCCAAAGACGCACAAGGTCACAGAGCAGCATCGATACACGAGACCATCATGGGGATCGTGGAATTCGTGTCGGGGATGACGGACAAACATGCCATCTGGCTGTTCCGCATTCTCAATGGCATTTCGCTCCCCGGTTACCCCTGATCGCTCGCGTGGGCACCCGCTCGTTATGATCTCGGAACTGGGGGGACCGGCTCTTTTCCGCAGGCCGCGAGAAGCCGTCGTGCGAGACAAGTTTTCCAGGGCAGCGATCCCCCGGGACTTCAGTGAGCAGTAGTCAGATTCGCACCACACCGAAGACGAAGAGCAGTGCTACGATGGCCGCCAGCAGGGCCGACCAGGTCGCCCATAGCTTGTAAAAGGCCAGATCGGGATGCAGGCGCTTGTACAGCCAGGCCAGCACCCATCCGCCTCCGAACGTGCCCACCATCCACGCAAGCGCCAGCAGCGCCCACGCGCCGAACCCGGCTTCCCTCATCCCTCGCGAACCAGCTCGTACCGCTCGATCTTCTTGTACAGGTTCGAGCGGGGCATGTCGAGAATGCGGGCCGTCTCCGACACGTTCCAGTCGTTCTCGCGCAGCTTCTGCACGATGAACGCGCGCTCGGCCGCTTCCTTGAACTCGGCGAAGGTGGCGCAGCCCAGCAGGTCGCCCGAGAGCGCGCCGCCCTTCATCTTGCCGCCGACGAGCAGCTCCACGTCGTCCGCCGTGATGGAGGCGCCGGAGGCCAGGATCAGCAGGCGCTCCACGGTGTTGCGCAGCTCGCGGACGTTGCCGGGCCAGTCCATGCGCTGCATGCGGTCCAGCGCGTCGTCGCTGATGGGCTTGGGGCGCAGGTTGGCCTCGCGGGAGTACGACTCCACGAAGTGCCGCACCAGCATGGAGATGTCTTCGCGCCGTTCGCGCAGTGGCGGAACGTGTAGCGGAATGACGTTCAGCCGGTAGTACAGGTCTTCACGGAACCTGCCGCCCTTGATCTCCTCTTCCAGGTCCTTGTTGGTGGCCGCCAGCACGCGGACGTCCACCTGGATGGGCTTGGCGCCGCCCACCCGCGTGACGATGCCCTCCTGGAGCGCGCGCAGCACCTTGGCCTGCGCCTGCAGCGACATGTCACCGATCTCGTCCAGGAACAGCGTGCCGCCGTCCGCCAGCTCGAACTTGCCCGCGCGGTCCTCGTGCGCGCCGGTGAACGAGCCCTTCATGTGGCCGAACAGCTCCGACTCGATCAGCTCGGAGGGGATGGCCGCGCAGTTCACCTCGATGAACGCCTTGTCGGCGCGGGGGCTCAGCCGGTGGATGGCGCGCGCCACCAGCTCCTTGCCCGTGCCGTTCTCGCCCGTCACCAGCACGCGCGCGTCCGTGGGCGCCACCTTCTCCACCCGGTCCAGCACCTGCCGCAGCGAAAAGCTGCGCCCCACGATCTGGTGGCGGCTCTCGATCTCCCCGCGAAGACGCGCGTTCTCCTGCACCAGCCCCTGCTGCTGAAGCGCGTTGCGCAGCACCAGCAGCAGGCGGTCGGTGTCCAGTGGCTTTTCCAGGAAGTCGAAGGCGCCGCGGCGGGTGGCCTCGACGGCGGTGTCGATGGTTCCGTGGCCGCTGATCATGATGACCACGGCCGCGGGGTCGTGCTCGCGGATTTTGGTCAGCGCCTCAAGGCCGTCCATCCGCGCCATCTTCACGTCGAGGAAGGTGACGTCGGGCTGGAACTCCTGGTAGATGGCGATGGCCTCCGCGCCGCCCCCCGCGGACCGCACCTCGTGGTCCTCGTACTCGAAGAGCTGGTGCAGGACGCGCCGGATGCCTTCTTCGTCGTCGACGACCAGAATGCGTGCCATGCGTATCGATCTGTGTCGGTGTGATGCTGCTCGATGCGAAGCGCTAGCGCGCCAGGACCAGCTGCCCGTTCTCCACCCGCGCCGAGCCTACGCCCGGCGGAAGCTGGAATGCCACCTCGTCCGCGCCCAGCCCGGGCTCGTCCAGCCCGCGCACGCGGTCGATCACCTGGTTCAGCCGGTCGCGCGGGATGGGGATTCGCGCGAACGAGGCGGAGCTCACCTTCAGCGCGGCACGGCCGGGCGCCAGGGTGCGCAGGGTGCCGTTCACCGCCACGTCGGCCGTGTCGGGCAGGTACGCCATCGCGCGCCCGACCTCTTTCGCGGGCAGGCGATCCTTGGGAAACCGACCCGCCACCTGGACGTCCTCGCCCGCGAACGTCACCGCCGGCAGCTCGATGTCGGAGGCGAAGCGGCCGGCCATACGATAGCGCAGGTAGCTGGTAAACTCCACCCCGCTCAGGTGCACGGTGTCGCCGTCCTGCCGCAGCCGCTTCAGCTTTTCCTCGGTGGCGACCGCGGCCTCTTCCGAGACCGCCATCGGCACCGGCGGACGATTCCACGGGCCGGGAATGAGGCCGCGGAAGAACCACGCTCCGCCGGCCAGCAGGGCCAGGAACACCAGCAGGAACAGCTTCCCCACCACACCTCGACGCGCCATCCGCTCTCCCGGTTCAATCCGTGATCTTCGTCGCGTTTCAGCTACCCGCCTGCGGCGCTTGCGGTTCCGCGCCGGCGATGCGCGCCACGGCCGCGGCGGCGCGATCCACCTCTTCTTCCGTGGTCGCCCAGCCGACGGAGAAGCGCACGGCGCCGACCGCTCCGGTCCCGATGGCGTCGTGCTGCTCCGGCGAGCAGTGGAGCCCGGCGCGCACCAGGACGCCGAAGTCGCGGTCCAACCGCCGCGCGAGATCCGCCGCGTCCACCCCCGCCAGGTTCATCGTCACGATTCCCACGCCGTCCTCGGCCGGCGGACTGAGCAGCGTCACGCCGTGGATCAGGTCCAGCGCATCCCACAGCCGCAGCTTCAGTTCGATCTCCCGCGCGTGGACGGCGGCGACTCCGCGCTCCGCCAGCCACTCCACGCCCGCGAGCAGCCCCGCGATCCCTGGCCCGTTCTGCGAGCCCGCTTCGAGCCGATCCGGGAACAACGCGGGCATGTCGGGCGCATCGGAATCGCCACCCGTACCTCCCAGGAACACGGGCGGAAGATCGACCCCGTCGCGCACCCACAAACCGCCCGTCCCCTGCGGCCCCAGCAGCCCCTTGTGGCCCGTGAACGCCAGCAGGTCGATGCCCATGGCCTGCACATCGATCGGGAGGTGCCCGGCGGACTGCGCCGCGTCCACCAGGACCAGCGCGCCGGCCGCATGCGCGCGTGCCGCCAGTTCGGTCACGGGAAGCGCGGTGCCGAGCACGTTGGTGGCGTGGGGGATCACCAGCAGCCGCGCGCCCCGCAGCGCACGTTCTGCCTCGTCCAGATCGACAGACCCGTCCGTCTGCCCCGCGAGCACCATCTCGTGCACGCCGCGGCCCGCCAGCGCACGCACGGGGCGGCGCACCGCATTGTGGTCGTACGCGGTGCGCACCACGCGGTCGCCCGGGCGCAGGACGCCCAGGATGGCGACGTTCAGCGCGTGCGTGGCGTTCAGGTGAAAGGTCAGCCGGCCGGGATCGCCCGGCGCGTTGAAGAGAGTGGCGAGCGCGCGCCGGCAGCGGAAGACGATGCGGCCCGCCTCCACGGCCCGCCGGTGCCCCGCCCTCCCCGGCGTGGCGCCGATGCCGCGCAGGTACTCGGTGACGGCGGCGATCACCGGCTCCGGGCGCACGGCGGAGGTCGCCGCGTAGTCCAGGTAGACCGCGCCGTCGTCCATCAGCCGATCGCGTCCGGATCGGCGTTGATGTCCAGGTCCAGCGCTACGTAGCGAAACCCGACCTGCTTGACGGCGGCCGCGATGCGCGGCCCCTCATCGCCCAGCAGCCGCTCCCATCCGTCGCCGGGAACGCGCACGGCGGCGATCTCCCGCTCGTGGCCTTCGACGGACACCTCGGCGCCGCCCACCCCGTGCTCCACCAGGACGCGAACGGCTTGGGCGATGCGCGGATCGTCGCTCATGCGAACGCCCCCAGCTGCACCAGCTGCCCGCCCGCCAGCCCCTCGTTCAGCGAGCCGCGGCGGTAGCCCTGCAGGTCGATCAGCACGCGCCCGAACCCGGCGCCGCGTACCGCGCGAGCAATGTCGACCCGATGATCGGCGACGCGGGCGATCTCGGACGGGTGCACCTCCAGCCGCGCGATCGTCCCGTGGTGGCGGACGCGAAAGTCGCGGAACCCCATCGCCCGCAGCCCGATCTCGGCCTGCTCGATCTGCCGCAGCCGCTCGGGGGTCACGGACAGGCCGTAGGGAATGCGCGAAGCCAGGCACGGCGCCGCAGGCTGGTCCCACGTGGGCAGCCCCAGCTCGCGCGACCACGCGCGGATCTCGTCCTTGGTGAGCCCCGCCTCCAGCAGCGGCGAGCGCACCGCGTTCTCCGTCGCCGCCACGGCCCCGGGCCTGTGATCCCCGACATCGTCGGCGTTGGAGCCGTCCAGCACCGCGCCGAACCCTCGCTCGGCCGCCAGCTCCGCCAGCCGCGTCCACAGCTCCGACTTGCAGAAGTAGCAGCGGTTGCTGGGGTTGGCCGCGTAGCGCGGATCGTCCATCTCCCGCGTTTCCAGCTCCAGCCAGGGAATGCCGAAGCGCTGGGCCACGTCGCGCGCGGTGTCCTCCATCCACGACGCGATGCTGTCGCTCTTTCCCGTCACCGCCAGCACGTGCTGCGGACCCAGCACGTCCACGGCGATGCGCGCCAGGAACACCGAATCCACCCCGCCGCTGTAGCCCACGACGACGGAGCCGCAGTCGCGGAGGATGGAGGAAAGGCGGTGACGCTTGTGCTCGGGTACCATCGGCAAGGGCTCGGGCCAGGAACGGACAAGGGCGCGCTGAAGATAGGCGCGCCCTCCAGTACCCCGCCAGCCGCCCGGCGGTCGCTCAGGACCGGGGGGAAGGCGCGGCGCGGCTGGACGGTTGCGGGTGGGCGCGGCCGCGCCGGCGCCGCCCCATCATCTCGAAAACGATCACCGGGACGGCCAGCGGAATGGCCGCGAACAGGGCGATGTCGGCCACGTTGCCAGGCGGCAGCCAGTACTCGCCCCAGCGGAACGACAGGTAGTCGGTGACGCCCCAGTGGATCACGCGCTCGCCCAGGTTGCCCACCATGCCGCCACAGATCAGCCCCACGAACAGCCACGCCCAGCGCTGGTGATTGCGCGCCAGGCGATGCGCCCGCCCCACGATCTGCACCAGCACCAGCACGGCGAGCAGCGCCGCCACCACCGCCAGCACCTTGCGCCCAGCCAGCGGCAGGTTGTCCCACAGCCCCAGGATCATGTAAGGGTTGCGCACGTGCCAGAACGCCACACGTCCGGGCACCACCTCGCGAAAGCCTTCGAGCGGGATGGTCGACGCGATTGCGAACTTGGTGGCCCAGTCCACCAGGGCCACGGCGCACGCCAGGATGAATGCGGGGCGCCAGCCGTGCATGGGCTGGTGGTCGGACGCGCGGCGGCCGCGGCTGGCGCCGGGACGGTGCACGGTCCGTCGCTCGCCCATCAGGCGGAGCACGATGTGCTGAAGGCGTGTCGGGGCTTCGCTCACGGGGGCTCCGGACGGCGTGTCGATTGGCCTGCGCACCCCGTTTTCAAGATGCGGGCCGCACGGAGTCTCGCGCGCGCCTTGACCGACTCGCCGCCCACGCCCGACATTGTGTGCCCTTGCGCCAACCTGGACCTTAAGGAGCCGACGTGCCCGCCGCGAACCTGTACGATGAACTGAAGTCGAGAGGGCTGCTCTTCGACGCCACCGAGGGCGCGCGCGCCGCGACCGAGTCGGAGAAGCTGACGGCGTACATCGGGTTCGATCCCACCGCGGCCAGCCTGCACGTGGGATCGCTGCTGCCGGTGATGGCGCTCGTTCACCTTCAGCGTCACGGGCACCGGCCCATTGCCATCGTGGGCGGCGGCACCGGGATGATCGGCGACCCCAGCGGCAAGACGGCCGAGCGCAAGCTGCAGACGCGCGAGCAGGTGGCCGAGAACATGGCCGGGCTCCGCGGGCAGCTGGAGCGGTTCCTGGACTTCACCGGTCCCGGCGCCGCCCGGGTGATCGACAACGGCGACTGGCTCACGGCCATCTCGTTCGTCGACTTCCTGCGCGACGTCGGCAAGCACTTCACCATCAACTACATGACGGCGAAGGAGTCGGTAAAGCGGCGGCTGGAGCAGGAGGACGGGCTTTCGTACACCGAGTTCAGCTACATGCTGCTGCAGTCGTACGATTACCTGGTGCTGAACGAGCGCGAGGGATGCCTGCTGCAGCTGGGCGGCAGCGACCAGTGGGGCAACATCACCGCGGGCATCGAGCTGATCCGTCGCGTGCGCGGCGTTCGGGCGCACGGGATGGTGATGCCGCTGGTGACGACGTCGGCCGGGGTGAAGTTCGGCAAGACCGAGGCGGGCACCATCTGGCTCGACGCGAACCTCACGTCGCCGTACCGCTTCTACCAGTTCTGGCTGAACACCGACGACCAGGACGTGGCCAGGTACCTGAAGTACTTCACCCTGCTGCCCGTGGAAGACATCGACGACGCGGTGCAGGCGCACACGGCCGAGCCGCACCGGCGTACGGCCCAGCGCCTGCTGGCCGCGGAGGTGACGCGCACGGTGCACGGCGCGGACGAGCTGGCGAAGGCGGAGCGGGCGTCGGCGCTGCTGTTCGGAGGCGGCAGCGTGCAGGGGCTGAGCGCCGCCGAGATCGTCGAGGTGCTGAACGAGGTGCCCTCGAGCGACGCGCCCGCGGGGATCGGCGACGGCGTGCTCCTTTCGGACCTGCTGATGCAGGCCGGCTTCGCGTCTTCGCGCGCCGAGGCCCGGCGGCTGATCGCGGGCGGCGGCGTGTACCTGAACGACGCGGCGCGCGCGGCGGACGACCGGGTCACGCGCGAGGACGCCATCGAGGGCCAGGTGATCGTGCTGCGAAAGGGCAAGCGCAGCTACCACGTGATCCGCTGCGGCTGAAGAGAGAAACGCCTCACGCAGAGCCGCGGAGGCGCGGAGCGAGTCCGCAGTTCTCTCCCTGCGTCTCTGCGGCTCTGCGTGATCCATCCTTTTTCTACGCGTTCAGACGAGCGCCGGCCGGGGCGCGCCCTCCGCCTGCGCCGCGCCGCTCAGGCGGGCAATGCGGTCCGGATCGGCGCCTTCCAGCACGTCTTCCTTGGCGGCGAGCAGAATTCCCCGCAGCAGCTCGGCGTCGGTGGGAATCCCCGCCTCGTGCGCCACCGCACGGGCCTCGGCCAGCAGCGCCTGCGGCATGCGCAGCGACAGGCGGGCGCGCGCGGGCGCCTGGGCCTGTTCTGACGACGCCAGCTCGCGCACCCGCTCGGCGAACGCCGCGTCGCTCGCCACCTCGCGGAGGTAGAAGCGCAGCAGGTCCGGGCGGAAGGCCGCCACCGCCGTGGAAAAACGGTCGGCCAGCAGGTGGATGACGTCTTCCAGGTGATACGGGATGCGCGCCTCCAAAGCGACATCCTTCTTGCGCTCCAGCGCCTCCTTGAGCTTGGGCGCCGACTGCGCCGGGAGCGCCACCACCCGGTCGCATACGTCGCACACCGCGGCAAGCACCCCCGGCACCTGCACGCCGCTGTCTTCCAGGGGCACGGTGCGCACCGCGAAGCGCGTGGACACCCGGCGCTTGCACTGCGGGCACATGGCCTCGGAGCGGTCGCCCTCCTTGTACAGATGCATGCTGCCTCCCTACCTGTGAACGCTGATGAACATGGCGTCGGCGGACAGGAAGTACGCTTTGACGTACCACCTGTGCCCCTCGTGCGCCGGCTTGAAGACGTGGCACGCCACCCGTTCGTCGAAGTGGTGCGGCGTGCACGAGTAGTCGCGCCCGGTACACCGCATTAGGAGCTGCGCCACGAACTCCGGGCCAACCTCGCCCACCGCCAGCAGGTTCCTGCTCACGTCGGCCCGGTGCTCGTGCTGAAAGCGCCCGGACTGCAGCGCGTCGACCAGCAGCGTGCGCACGTCCTTGAAGCCCATCTTCTCCCCGGCCCGTCCAATGTACGTCGTTCGTCGTACCCACGCAAGGGGCTCGCAACGAACGAAAGCAAACAAAGCGAACTGGGGAGAGTGCGTCCAAAAACGAGGAAAGATCAAGCCGGTCGAATGCGCCACAGGTGGGTCCGCGGTGCGCGGCTGTGGCGGGTACGGTGGGGTGGAAAAAGGAAGGGGCGGACCGGAAACCCCGGTCCGCCCCCCTGGCGCTGCTCCTGGTCGCGGCTCAGTGCGTCTCGAACACCGACACGCGCCCTTCCTTGCTGAACGCGATCACGTCGTAGGGATCGCTCGCGCCGCCGGGCACCTCCATTCCCGGGGAGCCGCGCGGCATTCCGGGCACCGCCAGGCCGGCGACGCCCTGCGGCTTTTCGCGCAGCAGGCGCACGACATCTGCGGCCGGCACGTGGCCCTCGATCACGAAGCCGTCCACCACGGCCGTGTGGCACGAGCCCAGGTGACCGGGAACGCCCTGCTCCCGCTTCACGGGATCGACGTTGGCGGTGTCTACCACCTGCACGTCGAACCCGGCGGCTTTTGCGTGGTCCACCCACGCGCGGCAGCACCCGCAGGTCGGCGTCTTGTACACCACCATCTTGACTCCCCCGGCGTTCACCGCGGGCGCGGCGGCCTGCGCGGCCTGCTGCGGGGCGGCGGCACCCTCGGCGGGGGGCGGCGCGGATTCGCCGCCGCGCGAGCCGCAGGCCCCGGCGGCGGAGAGCACGAGGAGCGCGGCGGCCCGGGCCAGCCGGCGCGGAGCGATGACGGATCTCATGGCGGAGACCTCTTCGAGGACGTGTTGGGCGGGCCCGCCGTTCGCGGGCGCACGTCGTAAGATGTCGCCCGTCGCGCGATGGGGTCAACCCCGCGCGGCTCCGATTCGCCTGCGGAGGAGGGCGGGCGGGAGCCCGGCGGTTGCAGAACGGCCATGCTCCTGCTATTATCTCCTGCTCCCCCGGAACCGTCCGGGGGAGATTTCGTTTTTTCACATCCCGAACCTGCTCCGCGCGCACCGGCGCGGGGCCACATGTCCAAAGGGAAAGGTGACCTTGAGGGACTACGAGATCGTGTACATCTTCGGGCCCGAGCTCGAAGAGGAGCAGGTGAACGAGAAGCTGGAACGCTTCCACGGCCTGCTGACGGGCGCCAACGGCGGCGAGATCACCGCCACCGACCATTGGGGCCGCCGCCAGCTTGCCTACGAGGTAGAGCGCCAGAACAGCGGCTACTACGTGGTGGAGCACTTCCGCGCGCCCGGCGAGGCGCTGCCGGAGTTCGAGCGTGCGCTCAAGCTGGATGAAACCGTTCTCCGCTACCTGGTGGTGGTGAACGAGGGCGACCTGCCCACCACGCCGGTGCCCCCCCGGGAGCGCCGCGATGACGAGTCCGAGGACGAGGCGGAGGGCTGATTATGCGCGGTGGACGCAAGGCGTGCCCCATGTGCGAGGGCGCCGTTCGGAATATCGACTACAAGGACGAGAGCACGCTCTCCCGCTTCATCACCGAGCGCGGCAAGATCCTGCCGCGGCGGATCAGCGGGATGTGCGCGCGGCACCAGCGGCAGGTGGGCACCGCCATCAAGCGCGGACGCTACCTGGCCCTGCTGCCGTACATCGCCGGCCACGAGGCGTAAGGAGATAAAGCCATGCAGGTGATTCTTCGGGACGGTCTCGAAAACCTGGGCGAGGTGGGCGACGTCGTAGACGTGCGGCCCGGCTATGCCCGCAACTACCTGATCCCCAAGGGGCTGGCGTACGAGGCCACCAAGGCCAACGTGCGCCGCATCGAGGCCGAGAAGGCCGCCCAGACCCGCCGCGAGGGCGAGACGCTGAACGAGGCGCGCCAGCGCGCTTCGGCCATCGAGGGCGTGTCGCTCACCTTCCACGCCCGCGCGGGCCAGGAAGGCAAGCTGTTCGGCTCCATCACGTCGGCCGACATCGCCGACAAGCTGGCCGAGCAGGGGGTTCAGATCGACCGCCGCACCATCGAGCTGGACGAGCCCATCAAGTCGCTGGGCGTCACCAGCGTCCCCGTGCGCCTGCACCCGCAGGTTCGCCCGGAGATCAAGGTGTGGGTGATCGCCGAGGACTGATCCAGTCCCTGGCGGCCACGAGCCGGAAGCGGCCTTCGCCCTGCGCGGAGGCCGCTTTGCTTTCCACTGTGCCGACGCGTGCGCCCCGCGTCGGCACCCGACTTGCCCCGCCGGAGGGCCGTGCCCAACTTGCCCCCTGGCTTGCAGATGAATCGCAGTACGAGATCGGACCCGTTCCGGAGACCGGATGACTGACATGCCCGCTAGCTCGACGCCGCCCAGCCTGCCCCGCGAGGTGGAGCGCGCGGTGGAGCTGCTGTTCGACCGCAAGGCCCAGGACGTCGTGGCGCTGGACCTGCGCAAGCTTTCCACGGCCACCGACTTCTTCTTGATCGCCACCGGCACCTCCGACACGCACGTGGCCTCCATCGCCGACCACGTGGTGACGGAGCTGAAGACCGAGGGTGTCCGCCCGCTGAACGTGGAGGGCGAGCGCGGCGGCCGCTGGGTGCTGGTGGACTACTTCGACTTCGTGGTGCACGTCTTCCACCCCGCTGCCCGCGAGTTCTACCAGCTGGAGCGGCTGTGGGGCGACGCGCCCCTGCACAAGATGGAGCCCCGCGCCGCGTAGGCCACGGCAGGGTTTCCACGGAGAAGCGAAGCAGAAGACGAGGCGCGGAGGAACCCCGGTTCCCCGCGCCTCGCGCCGTCTCCGCCGCTGGAAACGGGACCCGCCGCACCCCACTCCACCGCACTTCCGTACCGTCGCAAGCCCCAAACGCTTGCGGCGCAACGAATCAGGCCTGTACCTTTCCGCCCGGGCAGGGTCCGCGGCCCTCCCGCGCCCCGAGGGGCGCCATCCGACCGGCTACCTCCAGGCCCATGACCGATCCGCACGCGCTCGCCGGCACTCCAGACCGGGGCCCCTCCGCGCCCACGTTCTTCGACCCGTCGTTCGAGCGGCTTCCCGCTCCGGTGTCGGGCGATTCGGCCACGCCCGGGCCCGTGCTGCTGCTCTTCGACCGCGACGCCGACCGCGACTGGGTGGCCGACGCGGCGGTGGCGCTGGCCACCGGGTGGCACGCCGCCGGGCGCCGCACGGTGCTCGCCGACCTGTGCCTGGACGATCCCTTCCTGCACGAGCGGATCGGGATGCCCAACCAGGAGGGCGTCGTCGACATCTTTTTGTACGGCGCCTCCCTGGCCCGCAGCGCGCGCGCCGTCCCGGGGCGCGGCTTCTACCTGATCTCCAGCGGTACCTACACCCCCGACGCGGGCGAGGTGCTGCGCAGCCCCCGCTGGGAAAAGATCGTCGCCGGGTTCCGCGACGCGAACGCGGCCCTGCTGCTCTTTGCCCCCTCCGACGCGCCCGAGCTCGCCGCCATCGGCCGGTTCGCCGACGATGCCATCGTCCTCGGCGGCGGGGACGGCCCCGGCGCCCTCCCCGCCTCCGTCGCCGGCGTGGCGACGCGCGCCTGGCTGGCCCCGCCGCGCACGGACGGCGACCGCGCCCCCGCCGCCGCACCCGCCACCCCGGCCGACCGCTTTCCCGAGCCGGAGCCGGTGTCGCCGTGGAACGCGCCCCCCGGCAGCTACACGCCTCCGGCGCCCGCGTTCGAAGCCACGGGCATCCTGCCGACCGCCGCGGCGGCGGCGCACGTCCCCCCGGCCGGCATCCCCGCGCCCGAGGCGGACTGGCGCGAGCCCGAGGCACCGAAGAAGAAGCGTATCTCGCCCGTGCTGCTGGTGCTGCTGCTGATCGTGCTGCTGGCGGCGCTCGCCATGGTGCTGGCGCCGCGGCTGGGCATCTCCATTCCCTTCCTGGCTCCCGCGGCCGCCGACGAGGCCCCCGCCCCCGCGCCCAAGCAGGCCGCGGCGGTCCCGACCGCGCAGCGCGGGCCGCCGCAGCCGCAGGGCGCGGCGCTGCCGTATTCCGTGTACGTGGCCAACTACCAGAGCTTCGCCGAGGCGTCGCGCTTTGCGGCCCAGGCGTCGGGCAAGTTTTCCGAGGCCCGGTTCTTCGTCTTTCCCGAGCCCAAGGACGGGGTGGTCTGGTGGCGGGTGATGGCGGGGATGGCCGCCGACACCACGGCCGTCCTGGCGCTCCGCGACCGCCTGCTGGCTGCGGGCCTGGTGGACGAAGACGAGGTCGGCGGCCGGTACGACCTCATCCAGTCTCGTCCCCTGGCCTACGAGGTGGGCGAGTTCGCCACCATTCAGGAGGCCACCGCGCGCGGGGAGGAGCTGGCGAACCGCGAAATTCCCGTGTACGTGACGCCGGTTCCCTACTCGGATGGCACGGAGCGGTGGAAGGTGTACGCCGGGGCCTACCGCGACAGCGCCAGCGCGGCGCCCATGAAGTCCAAGCTGGAAAGCGCCCGGATCCCCGTTAAAATGGTGGAACGCACGGGACGCCCCCCCGCCTCCCCGAAATGAAGCTTCGCTCCCTTCGTCTCCACGGCTTCAAGTCCTTCCCCGACAAGACCACCATCGAGCTTCGCGACGGCGTGACCGCCATCGTGGGCTCCAACGGCTGCGGCAAGTCCAACACGGCCGATGCCGTGCGCTGGGTGCTGGGCGAAACCCGCGCGGGCGCCCTGCGTTCGGCCAAGATGGAAGAGGTGATCTTCCAGGGCAGCACCCGCCGCCGTCCCCTGAACTACGCCGAGGTTTCGCTCGTCTTCAGCAACGAGGACGGCAGCGTTCCCCTGCCCCGCAGCGAGATCGAGATCGCCCGCAAGGTGTTTCGGGAGGGCGGCAGCGAGTACTCGCTGAACCGCCAGGGCTGCCGCCTGCGCGACATCCACGACCTCCTTCGTGACACCGGCCTGGGCGCCAACGCCTATTCGATCATCGAGGGCGGAATGATCGACGCCATCCTCAGCGAGCGCCCCGACGAGCGCCGCGCGCTGTTTGAGGAGGCGGCGGGGATCGGCAAGTACAAGGACCGCCGCAAGGCCGCGCAGCGCCGGCTGGAGGCGGCGGAGGTAGACCTCGGGCGCCTGAACGACCTGGTGCTCGAGGTAGAGTCCAAGGTGCGCGCGCTGGCCCGGCAGCGCCGAAAAGCCCAGCGCCACGCCGAGCTGCTGGCCCGCCGGCTGGACCTGGAGATGGCGCTCGCCCGCGCGGAAACCAGCGCCCTCGCCGCGGCCCTGGCGCAGGGCGAGCGGCGGCGTGCGGCGTTGGAGCAGGCGGCGAGCGAGGCCGAAACGGAGCGGGTGACGGCCGAGGCCACCGTCGCGGAGCGCCGGCTGGAGGCGGCGGAGGTTTCGCGCCAGCGCACCGCCGTCGCCGCGCGGCTGGAGGACGTCCGCAAGCGGCTGGACACCCGCGAGCGCGAGATCCTGCTGGCGGACGAACGGCGCTCGCACGCCGAGATGCGCATCGCCCAGCTGGTGCGCGAGCGGAGCGAGCTGGCGGAACGGGCGGAGCGATGGGCGGCGGACGCGGCACGGCTGGAAGGGGACCGTGGCGTGGCGTCTACCCGGCTGGAGGGGCTGCGCGAGCGGCTGGAGGCGCGGCTGGAAGAGAACGAGGCCCTGCGCGCCACGCTCGCCTCGCACCGGCGCGCCAGCGACGCCGCCGCGGCGCGTGCGCGGGACCTGGCGCGCGAGATCGCCGCGACCGAGGGTGAGCGCGCCGCCGCCGAGCGTCGCCAGCACGACTCGGCGGAGCTCCTCACCCGGCTGGCCGCGCAGGAGGCGCAGCTGGGGGTGGAGCTGTCGGCGCTGGACGAGCAGACGGAGCTGTGGTCCGGCCAGGGTGACGCCCTCCGGGATAGGCTGGACGCCGCCATCGACGCCGCCGAGCGGGCACGGGAGGAAATTCGCGTGCTCCGCGGCCGCGAGGCCGCCGTGCGCGACCAGCTTCGCGCGGCCGACGATCGGCTGTCTCGACTAGCCTCGCAGGTGGCCGCGCGCGAGGCGCTGGAACGCAGCTACGAGGGATTCTCCCCCGCCGTGGCGGCCATCATGGGGCAGCGCGACCGCTTTCCCGGCGTGCTCGCCCCCCTCGCCGACTTCGTCCGGGCCACCACGGCCGACGCGGCGACGGCCACGGCGGTGGAGTCGTTCCTGGGCACGCTCCTCCAGGCGCTCGTCGTCGCCGACCTGGCCGCCGCCCGCCGGGTGCGCCGCTGGTTCCGCGACGAGTGGGACGGCGGGGGCACGCTCATGGTCCTTCCCCTGGACGCGCCGGGGGTCGGCGACGCGGTGCGCGAGGCGAGGGGCGCCGCGGGGCTGGGTGTTTCCGGGCACGGGGCCGCCGCGGCCTGGGCCGACACCTTTCTCCAGGGCCTGGTCGTCGTCCCGGGCGAAGACCCGCTAGACGGCTACGGCCCGGGCGCGCGGGTCGATACGCTCGGGGACACGGTGGATCCGCGCGGGGTCATCCGCCTGGGCCAGCCGGTCTCGGGCGAGGGAATCCTGGCCCGGCGCGAGGCCCTGGCGCGGCTGCGCAACGAGGTGGAGGACGCGCGCGTCGCCCACGACCGGCTGGCCGCGGACCGCGCCGCGCTCGCCGAGCAGGCCGCCATCGCCGAGGAGCACGCCCGCGAGGCCGAGGAGTTCGTCCGGCGCACGGAAAGCGAGCTGAGGCAGCTGGACGCGGAGGCCGCCGCGCACGGCCACCGCCAGACCCGGCTGCGGCGCGAGCGCGAGGAGGTGGGCGTGGCGATGGCGAACGCCCGCCGCCAGTCCGCCGAGGCGGCGGAGCGCATCGCCGCCCTCCACACGCGGCTGGCGGAACTGCAGCGCCAGGCGAACGAGGCGGCGGGCGAAACGCATCGCGCCACCTCCGCCCTTTCCGAGTTGGACTCGGCCTGGGAGGCCGCGCGCGACGAGGAGTCGGAACTCCGTGTCGCCGTCGCCCGGGCAGAGGGGGAGTTGCGTGAGCTGGATCGCGCCCTCGCGGACGCCGTGCGCGGAGCGGAGGGCGCACGGGGGCGCGGGCGCACGCTGGAGGCGGAGGCGACGGAGCTGCGCCGCTCGCTGGAAGGCCTTTCCGGCATCCGGGAGCGCGCCGGCGGCGAGGTGGAAGGCCTGTTCGCTGACCGGGATCGCGAGGCCTCCCTCCTCGCCGGCCTCGACACCCGCCTGGGGGAGCTGGAGGCGGAGATCTCCGGCGCGGACGAGCGCGCGCGCGCGGCGCGGCGGCGCGAGACCGAGTCGGGAGAGGAGCGGCACCGGCTGGAGCTGGAGCGCGCCGACCAGGAGAGCCGTCTCGTCCGCGCCCGCGAGCGGGTGGAGGTGGAGTGGGGCCGCCCGTGGGACACGCTGGTCACGCAGGCTGGCCCGGTGGAGGAGGGAGAGCCGGACGCGTGGCGTGCCGAGGTGCGCGAGCTGGCCCAGGCGGTGGACGCGCTGGGGCCCATCAACATGCTGGCCGTGCAGGAGCACGAAGAAGAAGACCGCCGGCTGAAGTTCCTGCTGGAGCAGCAGGCAGACCTGGCCAAGGCGCGCGACGACCTTTCGTCCGCCATCCGCCAGATCAACAAGACGGCCAAGGAAGTCTTCATGGGCACCTTCGACACCGTGCGCCAGAACTTCCACCGCACCTTCCAGTCGCTGTTCCAGGGCGGCGAGTGCGACGTGTGGCTGGCCGACCCCGACGACCCGCTGGAGTCGCCCATCGAGATCCACGCCTCTCCCCGGGGCAAGAAGACGCAGCGCATCCACCTGCTTTCCGGCGGTGAGCGAACGCTGACGGCGCTGTCTCTGCTCTTCGCCATCTATCTGGTGAAGCCGTCGCCCTTCTGCCTGTTCGACGAGGTGGACGCGCCGCTGGACGAGAGCAACGTGGGCCGCTTCATCCAGCTGCTGAACGACTTCAAGGAGCAGACGCAGTTCATCGTCATCACCCACAACCCGCGGACCATGGAGGCCGCGGACTGGATCTACGGCGTGACGATGGAAGAGCCGGGCGTGTCCACCGTGGTGGGAGTGGAACTGGAAGGCGCCTGGCCGTACGGCGAGAGAGTGGCCTGACGCGCACCTTATCCGCCACACGACGGACGATGCGATCTCCAGGCACGCTCCACCCGACGTAGCCATCGTGCGGCGCGGGGTTGCATCGGCACATCTTTTCAGACACGTTTACTGGCGAGTTTAGCCTGCAGCGCCTCCAATCCATGGACGCGGGACCGCTGGCCGAGTTACATTCAAGCATCCCAAATTCTTTCCCCCGTCTGGATCTGGACCATGCTGGTCGTCATGAGGCACGACGCGACGAAGCAGGACATCGACACCGTTGTCGCCACGATACGCGAGATGGGCTATGAGGCCCGTCCCATGCCTGGAAAGCAGCGCACCGCCATCGGTCTGGTGGGCAACGACGGCAAGGTGAACGCCGACCGGCTCGAGGCACAGAGCGGCGTGCTGGAGATCATCCACGTCTCTCAGCCGTACAAGCAGGTGTCGCGCGAGTGGAGGGACGACCCCACCGTGGTCACGCTTGGCAACGGCACGCGCATCGGCGCGGGTGAGGTGTCGGTGATGGCGGGTCCCTGCTCGGTAGAGGGCGAGGCGCAGATCATCGGCATCGCGCACCGGCTGCGCGAGCAGGGCGCCACCATCCTTCGCGGCGGCGCCTTCAAGCCCCGCACCTCGCCCTACTCGTTCCAGGGGATGGCCGAGGAGGGCCTGAAGCTGCTGGCCCGTGCCCGCGAAGAAACGGGGATGGCCATCGTCACCGAGGCCATCGACTCCGAGAGCCTGGACCTGGTGGCCCAGTACGCCGACATCGTACAGATCGGCGCGCGCAACATGCAGAACTTTTCGCTGCTGCGCCGCGCCGGGCGGGCGGGCAAGCCGGTGCTGCTGAAGCGCGGGATGGCGGCCACGGTGAAGGACCTGCTGCTTTCGGCCGAGTACATCCTGGCCGAGGGCAACCCCAACGTCATCCTGTGCGAGCGGGGGGTGCGCAGCTTCGACACCCACACCCGCAACCTGCTGGACCTGACGGCCATCCCGGTGGTCAAGTCGCTTTCGCACCTGCCCATCATCGCCGACCCCAGCCACGGCACCGGGCTCCGCGCCAAGGTGATCCCCATGGCGCGCGCCGCCGTCGCCGCCGGTGCCGACGGGCTGATGATCGAGGTGCACCCGGACCCGGAGCGCGCCATGAGCGACGGCGCGCAGTCGCTGTATCCCGACCAGTTCGGTGAGTTGATGGAACAGATCGCCGTGATCGCCACGGCCATCGGCACGCGGATGGTGCCGCCGTTGGCTGCCACGCATGGTGCCGGGGCCGCCGGGTAACGGCCGCCCCCCACGCCCGCCCGGCGGCAACAAGACGCTGGGCGACCGGGGGGAACAGCTGGCGGCCCGCCACCTGGCGGACCGGGGGTGGGTGATACTCCACCGCAATTACAGATTAGGACACCGAGAGATAGACCTCGTCGCACGCCGCGGCGAGGTCGTCGCGTTTGTGGAGGTAAAAACGCGTGGGGGAATGGGTTACGGGCACCCGCTGGAAGCCATCACCCGAAAAAAACGCAAAGAAATCCAGACCGTCGCGGCCGCGTGGATCAAGGAGTTCGGCCGGCCCCGCGACGTGTACCGCTTCGACGCCGTCGCCATCCTGCTCCCGGCCGGCGGCCAGCCCGTGATCGAGCACGTGGAGGATGCGTGGCGGATGTACTGAGCCGCGCGGCGCCTCACGCGCGCTCGGGCCGGGCTCCTCTGCCTTGACCAAAACCCAAGCCGATAGGTATACTCATGCCCGTCATCATCCGCGAAGGGAGCTGGCGCATCTGGATTCACACCGATGACCACGGCCGTCCACACGTGCACGTCTACCGCCGGGGCGCGAGAGCGAAGATTCTCCTGCCAACGGCGGGGGCCCCGGCGGGCGTGCTCAGCCGGCGTGCAATGACCGACCGCGACGCTGTCGCCGCTGTCGCCCTGGTAGAGGTGTATGCGGAGGAACTCATGAGCGCATGGAGAAGGATTCATGGACTTTCCGAGACTGACTGAAGCCGAGATTCTGGCCCAACTTCCGGCGGCGGACGACGCGGAGCGCATCGCCGATCTGACGGAGCCCCGGGCGAAGTCCGTGGCCTACGATGCCGCGAGCGGGCGGATTGTCGTGGAGTTGAAGCTCGGGAGTGCGTTCGCCTTTCCGCCTGATCTCTTCCCAGAACTCGCCAGCGAAAGTCCCGACGAACTCGCCAAGGTCTACACAACGGCTTCCGGCGATGGCATCTACTGGGATGATCTCGACGTAGGGATCGAAGTGTCGGGGATTCTCGCGCGAATCCTGGGCGACGCACTCTTGAAGTCCTTCGCCAGCAGAGGCGGATCCTCCACGAGCGAGCGGAAGGCCGCGGCGGCGCGGGCGAACGGACGCAAGGGCGGCCGGCCGCGGAAGAAGCGGCCCGCAAAGGAGCCGGCCGCGACCTGATCGGTGGCGGTCGCGGCGTCCCCAGACGCGAGCCGCCACGTTCCGCTTCACAGCGTCACTACCGTTGAGGCGAGGGGGGCGCGCGGCTATATTCGTCGTCGTCGCAGCCGATCCCCCGCGTTCCCCGGCAGTTCCGTGTCCCGCACCGCACTCGCACGCCGATACCGCCCGCGCCAGTTCAGCGAAGTGGCGACGCAGGAGCACGTTTCCGAGACGCTTCGCTCGGCCGTGCAGCGCGACCGCGTGGCGCACGCCTACCTGTTCTGCGGCCCTCGCGGCGTGGGCAAGACCACGCTGGCGCGCGTGCTGGCCATGGCGCTCAACTGCCCCGACCGCACGGCCGAGGGCGAGCCCTGCGGCGTCTGCGACAGCTGCGAGCGCATCTGGGCCGGGCGCACCTCGCTGGACGTGGTGGAGATCGACGCCGCCTCCAACCGCAGCGTCGACGACGCACGCGAGCTGCGCGAGCGGGCCATGTACGCCCCGTCGGAAGAAGACCGCTTCAAGGTCTACATCATCGACGAGGCGCACATGCTCACCCGCGAGGCATGGAACGCCCTCCTGAAGATCCTGGAGGAGCCGCCCGCCCGGGTGATCTTCGTCTTCGCGACCACCGAGCCGCAGAAGATCCAGCAGCTCGCGGCGCCCATCCTTTCGCGCTGCCAGCGCTTCGACTTCCATCGCATCTCCACCCCCGACCTGGTCGCCCGGCTGCGCACCGTGCTGGGGCACGAAGGCATCACCGTCGGCGACGAGGTGCTGGTGCCCATCGCGCAGAAGGCGGACGGGGGAATGCGCGACGGGCTGTCGCTGCTGGACCAGGTGCTCTCCTTCACCGAGGGCGCGCCCACGGCGGATGACGTGCGGCGCATCCTGGGCCTGGTGGGCTCCGAGGTGTTCCTGGAACTGTTCGCCATCATCGCCGACCGGCGGCCGGCGGACGTGTTCCGCTTCGTCGGCCGTCTGCTGGAGCAGGGGTACGACCTGTCGGAGTTCTATCGCGGCCTGGCGGACTTCCTTCGCTCGCTGCTGATCGCCCGGCTGGACGGCGGCGACCCCGAGGGCGTGCCGGCGCACCTGCACCCCGCCCTGCGCGAGTGTGCGTCGCGCTTCGCGCCCGGCGACCTGCTGCGCATGCTGGCACAGGTGGCGGAGCTCGACGCGGACGGCCGCTTCCGCAAGAGCGGCGAGCAGCGCATCCTCATCGAGCTCCTGCTCCTGCGCTTCGCCTACCTGGAAAGCACGGTAAGCCTCGAAGACGTGCTCGCCGCACTGGGCGGCGGCGGGCGCGGGGACGGGCAATCCCGGGGAAACTCCGGGGGCGGCCGGCCGGCGTCTGAATCGCCCGCCGGCCGCCTGACCGAGCCGTCCGCTTCCCCTTCCCCGCCCGCCGCTACGTCGGCCCCCCGGGAGCCGACGCCCGTAGCCCCGGCCGAACCAGTTTCGCCCGTCGTCGCGGCGGCCGTGGTTGCGGCACCCGATCCGGCGCAGCAGCTGGTGGTGCCGCCGCGAGCCGAAACGGCGGCCCCGGCCGCTCCTCCCCCGACGCCTGCGCCGATCGTCGACGCGCCGGTGCGGAAGATCGAGGCGCCGCCCGCAATGGTCCCGCGGCCGGAGTCGTTCCGCGCGCCCGAGCCGCCCGCGGACTTCGGCCCGCCGTCGTTCGACGACGCGCCCCCGCCGCCGGAGCCGGACGACGTCATAGTCGACGCACCCCGCTCGCGCGAGCCGTATGCGCCGCGCGACTTCGCGCCCCCTCCCCCGCCCGACGAGCGCGCGCCCGCCGCGGACGGCGATGCGGGTGATCTGGATGGCGCGCGGGTGCGGCGGGCGTGGGCCTCGCTGCTGCAGGACGGCGACGGCGTTCCCCGGGGCGCCAGCCTGTTCCTGAAGCCCGCCAAGCTGGTGCTCACCGGCCCCCGCGCCCTTCGCGTGGACCTGCCCCCCAACGCGCCCGTCGTCGAGCAGCTGTCCACCCCCGTCGCCAAACGCGCGTTGGAAGACGCGCTGGCGCGCCGCCTGGGCGGGCCGGTGACCGTTTCGTTCGGCGTGGGCGAGGCGCCGGCGCAGCAGGCGGGCGGCAACCGCATCACCGCCGAAAGCGCCCGTCGCGACCGGCTGCAGCGGCTGACGGAAGGGGAACCGGTCCTGGCGGCTGCGGTACAAGCATGGGACCTGGAACTCCTGGACTGAGCGCGGGATCTGCCCTGTTCACGGGCCGGATCTTGCGCCGTCTTGGACGCAGGCGCAGTTCACTGGGTGTCCGAATCTGACCGTACGGATAGATGAACAACCTTCAGCAGATCCTCCAGATGGGCCAGCAGGTGCAGGCCCGCATGTCGCAGCTCCAGACCGAGCTGTCGTCGAAGACCGTCACCTGCTCCAGCGGCGGCGGCATGGTGACCGTCACCGCCGATGGAAAGGGAAAGCTGCGCACCATCAAGATCGACCCGTCCGTCGTGCAGCCCGACGACGTGGAGATGCTGGAAGACCTGGTGCTGGCCGCCGTGAACGAGGCGCAGAACCGGGCCAACGCGCTGTACGAGGAGGAGATGCGCAAGGCGGCGGGCAGCTTCCAGCTTCCCTTCCCCGTCCCGGGGCTCTGAGCCTCGCTTGTCGGCCATCGACGAGCTGGTGGGCGAGTTCTCGCGCCTGCCGGGGATCGGAAGGAAGACGGCGCTCCGCCTGGCGTTCCACCTGCTGAAGGCGCCGGAGGAAGACGCGCGGCGGCTCGCGCGCAGCATCGTCGACGTGCGCGACAAGGTTCGCCCCTGCGAGCGATGCGGCAACCTGTCGGACGCCAGCCCCTGCGGCATCTGCCTGAGCTCGCGCCGCGACGTGGCGACGCTGTGCGTGGTCGAGGAAGCGTCGGACATCATGGCCATCGAGCGCACCGGCGAGTACCGGGGCTTGTACCACGTGCTGGGCGGCCGCCTGTCGCCGCTGGACGGCATCGGGCCGTCGGAATTGAACGTGGCGCCGCTGGTGCAGCGTGCGGGGGCCGGCGAAGTGCGCGAGGTGGTGCTGGCCACCAACCCCAGCGTGGAGGGCGAGGCCACGGCGCTGTACCTGGCCCGGCTGCTGGCCCCGCTGGGACTCCGCGTCACGCGCATCGCGCGCGGGCTGCCCGTGGGGGGCGACCTGGAGTACGCCGACGGGGTGACGATCGCCGAGGCGCTGGCGGGGCGGCGGGAGCTGTAGCGCGCGTCTAGCCCGGGAATTGCCCATTGGCCGCGGAGCAAACCGCGGCCTTTTGTTTTTTCGGGCCTTGCCCGTTACTTTGATGCCGCGTTCACCCCCATCGCAGATCCCCACCGCCTCCGGGTGATGGAAAGCAATCGAATCGTCCGCACCGCCGCCTTCGCCCTGCTGGCCATCGCCGCCGCGGCGGGGCTGGGCGCGCTGCTGCTGCGGGACCAAATCAGCCGCAGCCGCCGCGACCTGTTCAGCCCGCACCCGCTGCGCCGGCTGGCCGCGCTGGAGTACCTGGGCGGCGTTCCGGCGTCGGTCGACACGGTGCTGCTGCTGCGCGACTTTTTGGCGTGGGAGCAGCGCCCGCTGCTGCGCAAGCGGGCGCAGGGGGTGCTGGCGCGGGTGGAAGCCGGCGTGGCGGCCCGGCACCCCGCCGAGGTGGCCTGATGGCCGGCGGCGCGAGCAGCTGGAGCTTCGAGGAGCGCGACGTCCAGCGCATCGACCGCATCCTGCAGGACTTCCTGTACGACGCGGGCGCCCGCTGCGCGCTGCTGGTGGACCGCACGGGGCAGCTGGTGACCACCGCGGGTGAAAAGCCCGAGTTCGACTCGGTGGCGTTCGCGTCGCTGGCCGCGGCCGACTTTTCGGCCAACGACCAGCTGGCGTCGATGATCGGCGAAACGGAGTTTTCCTCGCTCTTTCACCAGGGCGAGAAGGAATCGATGTACCTTGCCGACGTGGTGCGGCGAGTGATCCTGGTGGTCCTGTTCGACAACCGGACCACCCTGGGGATGATCCGGATCAAGGTGAAGGCGGTAGTGCGCGAGCTTTCCGAGGTGTTCAGCGAGATGTTCTCACGGTCCGCCGCAGCCCCCCAGGGGCTGCGCGTGGAGGCCGGCTTCATGGACGAGGCGGAGGACGAGATCGACCGCCTTTTCGGCGATCTCTGAAAGGGCCACGTCCATGTCGATGATCAACTACGCCTCGCGCGAGATCAACTGCAAGATCGTGTACTACGGCCCGGGCCTGTGCGGCAAGACCACCAACCTCGAGTACATCTTCGAGAAGGTGGCGCCCAACACCCGCGGCAAGCTGATCTCGCTGGCGACGGAAACGGAACGAACGCTCTTCTTCGACTTCCTGCCGGTGGACCTGGGTTCCATCCGCGGGTTCAAGACGCGCTTTCACCTGTACACGGTTCCCGGACAGGTGTACTACAACGCGTCGCGGAAGCTGATCTTGAAGGGGGTGGACGGGGTGGTGTTCGTGGCCGACAGCCAGGTGGAGCGGCTGGACGCGAACATCGAGTCCATGCACAACCTGTACGATAACCTGACGGAGTACGGGCTGGACCTTCGCGAGATCCCGTTCGTCATCCAGTACAACAAGCGCGACCTGCCCAACATCTCCTCGCTCGAGGAGCTGCAGCGCGAGCTGAACCCCAGCAACGTGCCCACGTTCGAGGCGGTGGGCGTGCGGGGGATCGGCGTGTTCGACACGCTGAAGGCGGTAAGCAAGCTGGTGATCAAAGCCCTGAGCTGACCGGACACACCATGGCCTGGCGCAACCTTCCGAACGCGATCACGCTGGGGCGCATCGTCCTGGCGCTGGTGGTGGCGCCCATGATCGTGACCGACGCCTTCTCGTGGCGGCTCGCGGGGTTCATCGTCTTCCTGGCCGCCGCCTTCTCGGACCTGTGGGACGGCCACCTGGCCCGCTCGCGCAACCTTGTCAGCGACTTCGGCAAGCTGATGGACCCGCTGGCCGACAAGCTCCTGCTCGCGCTCACCTTCATCCCATTCTACCTGCTCTCGCACGGGTGGGAGCCGCACACGCGGTTTCCCTGGTTCGGCGGGGTGCTGCCCCTGTGGGTGCTGATCGTGATCTTCGGCCGGGAGATCTTCATCACCGTGTTCCGCGGCTATGCGGCCAGGCGCGGGGTGATCCTGGCGGCGGGCAAGGCGGGCAAGCTGAAGGCGGTGTTCCAGAACATCTTCGTGGGCGCGGCCATCTTCTGGTATGCCCTGCAGTCGGCCGCGCGCGAGAACGCGTGGGACACCGCCTTCTGGAGCTTCTGGCAGAAGTTCCACGCCGGGTTCACCATGGTGTCGCTGGCCATCGCGGTGGTGCTGACGGTGTACTCGCTGTACGTGTACCTGCGCGACTTCGGCATCCTGGGCCGCAAGCGGGACGCGTCGTGACCCGCCGCGCCGGCTGACCCGCGTGTCCGGCCTGGACGAGCGCTCCGGCGAATTGCGCGCGGCCGACGGGCTGCGCCTTTCCTATCGCTCCTGGCCGGTTCCGTCCCCCCGCTCCGTCCTGATCGTCTCCCACGGGCTGGGCGAGCACGCCGGCCGCTACGCCCCGCTGGCGGCCGACCTGGGACGCCGCGGCGTGGCCGTCCACGCGCTGGACCACCGCGGCCACGGCAGGTCGCAGGGCCGGCGCGGCTTCGTTTCCGAGTTCGGCGAGTTCGTCCGCGACTTCGAGGGGTTCCGCGCGCGCATCGCCGGGGAGACGCCGCCCGGCGTGCCGACCTTCCTCCTGGGCCACTCGCTGGGCGGCTTGATCGCCATCCGCTACCTGCAGGCCCATCCCGAGGCGCAGCTGCGCGGAGCCATCCTCTCCGCGCCGCTGCTGGGCGTGGCGGTGAAGGCGCCCCGGTGGAAGACGGCGATGGCGGGGGTCCTGTCGCGCATCGCGCCGTGGGTGCCCATCTCCAACGGGATCGATCCCGCGGAGCTGTCGATGGCCGAGGGCTATGCGCAGGCCTATCGAACCGACCCGCTGGTGCACCCCGTCGTCACGCCGCGGCTGTACACAGAGTTCCTGGGCGCCATCGAGGCGGCGTTCCGCGAGCGCGACACCATCAAGCTGCCCATGCTGGTGCTGTCGCCCACGGCGGACCGGGTGGTGATGCCCGAGGCGGTGGCGCGGTGGGCGGCGCAGCACCCGGCCGCGGTGCAGGTGCGAAGGTACGAGGGCTTCCGCCACGAGTCGCTGAACGAGCGCGACCGGCACCGCGCGGTGGCCGACGTGGCGGAGTGGATGGAGGCGCAAGGGGGCTGAACCTGCCATCCTGGCGGGTTTACGTGGAACGTGGCTTGCCACCTTCCGCACGGGTACGAGCAGGCGACGCGCGCCGGCTCCCGGTGGGGCCGGCGTTTGGATCATATGCACAGCACGTCTGGAGTTCGATGAGCGAACAGGACAGCACGGCCGCCGAGGGGCAGGCGGTGGAGAACGAGGTTCCCGCGGGCGCGGACGACGGCCAGGGGGCGAGCGACGGCGCCGCGGTCGGCGGAGACGCGTCGTTCAGCCAGGCCGAGACGCGGAGCGGCGGGGTGGACGAGCTTACGACCATGCGCGACCGGCACCTGCGGCTGGCGGCGGAGTTCGACAACTACCGCAAGCGCGTGGAGCGCGAGCGTTCCGAGAACATGGTGCGGGCGCAGGCGCAGATCCTGGAGCGGCTGCTGGAGCCGCTGGACGACCTCGCCCGCATCGCCGACTTCGACCCCGCCACCACCGCCGCGGGCGCGCTCCACGAGGGCGCCGAGATGGTGGAAAAGAAGTTCCTGCGGGTGATGGAGGCGGCCGGGCTGGAGGCCATCGACGCCGAGGGGAAGCCGTTCGACCCCACGGTGCACGAGGCGCTGACCACCGTGCCCGCCGACACCCCGGAGGAGGACAACACCGTGGCCCAGGTGTACCAGAAGGGCTACCGGTACAAGGGCGTGCTGCTGCGCCCCGCGCGCGTCGTCGTGAAGAAGCACCCGGGTTGAGCAAGGCCGCCCCGCCGGGGCGGCCGCTATCCATGGCGGACACACGATGGCGACACAGACCAAGGACTTCTACCGCATCCTCGACGTGGCCGAAAACGCCACGCCCGACGAGATCAAGAAGTCGTACCGCAAGCTGGCCAAACAGTACCACCCCGACGCCAACGCCAGCGACGCGGCGGCGGCGGAGCGCTTCAAGGAAATCTCCGAAGCGTACTCCGTGCTTTCGGACGACGAGAAGCGCAAGCAGTACGACCAGATGCGCAAGCTGGGCGCGTTCGGCGGGTTCGGCGGCGGCTTTCGCCCGGGGGGCGGCGGCGCGCGGCCGGGGCCTGGCGGCGCGCAGTCCATCAACCTCGACGACCTGGACCTGGGCGGCTCGCCGCTGGGCGACATCTTCGGCTCGTTCTTCGACTTCGGCGGAAAGAAGCGCGCCGGCGGGCGGCCGGGCGGGCCGGAGCGTGGCGAGAACATCGAGTACATGGTCGAGATCCCGTTCCGCACCGCGGTTCGGGGGGGCAAGGTGACGGTGCAGGTGCCGGTGACGGAGGAGTGCGGCAGCTGCCACGGCTCGGGCGCGGCGCCCGGCGCAACGGTGAACACCTGCCCGGAGTGCAAGGGCAGTGGCACGGTCACGTTCGGCGCGGGCGGGTTCGGCGTTTCGCGCCCCTGCCCCATGTGCGGCGCCAAGGGGCGCGTACCCAGCGAGCCGTGCCCCGCCTGCCGGGGCGCGGGCCAGGTGCGGCGCGAGCGCGCGGTGCAGGTGACGGTGCCGGCCGGCGTGGACACCGGCTCCAAGCTGCGCCTGGCCGGCCAGGGCGAGCGCGGCGCCTCGGGCGGGCAGCCGGGCGACCTGGTGCTCACCTTTCGCGTGGAGCCCGACCGCTTCTTTTCGCGCGACGCGCTGGACCTGAACTGCACCATCCACGTGAACCTGGCCCAGGCCGTGCTGGGCTCCAAGGTGAAGGTGCGGACGGTGGATGGCCCCATGGTGGTGCTGAAGGTGCCGCCCGGAACGCAGCCCGGGCGCCGCTTTCGCATCAAGGGGATGGGCGTGGAAAAGGCCGGCCGCCGCGGCGACCAGTTCGTAAAGGTGCAGGTGGACGTGCCCGAGACGCTGGACGAGCCGGCGCGCAAGGAATTCGAGGAGTTCGCCGCCGCCGCGGGGCTGCGGCACTGAACTGCAGTACCAGGTGCGAAGTACCAAGTGCCGGTTCCACGAACCGGCACGAAGCTGGCACCCTGGCTACCGCACTAGGTACTTGGCACTCGGCACTTGGTACTGAGAACTTGCAATGAGCCAGACGTTCACCGACGAGAACCTGCTGACCTGGGAAGCCTTTGCCTCGGGGGGACGCTTCGGCCTCTCCATCCGGCCCAAGGTGATCTTCCACTGCGTGTCGGACCGGGCCATGCGCGCGCGCTTCGTGGAGCTGCAGGGCGACGAGGCCGACGCCGAGGACATGATCCACGACAGCTCGGTAGACCAGCTCCGCCAGATGCTGGCACAGTCGAAAGAGCTGGACTGAGCTCAGCTTGAGGGAATGAAAATCGGGAGCGGCGCCACGTGCGCCGCTCCCGTTTCGTTACGCGACCGCGCCGCGCCGGCCTGCCTTCGCCCACGCGGGCGGACGTGCCTGCCTCATGCTCCGCCACGCGAGCACTACCATCGCCAGGCCGAATGCGTTCATGATCGTCTCGGCCCAAGGGAACGGCGGGAAGCAATTCTCTTTCACGATGTCCATCAGTTCCTCGCCCCAGTCAGCGTTCGTGCTGATGTGCAACGTGCTGCGACGTTCCGCTCTGACGCGACTCGGCAACGGCCAGATACTCGCGGATTGCATCGCGGATGTTATCCAGCGCCTCGTCCCGGGCGTCATCTTCTGACCAGCAGCCTGTCAATCCCGGGCAGTTGACGCTGTAGCCTTCGTTCGAGCGGTGCAGGACCACCTTGTAGATCATTGGCCCTCCGATCGGCTACATCGCGATTCGGCCGCCGCCAAGGACCACGTCCCCGCTGAACATCACGGCGGACTGGCCAGGGGTGATGGCGCGCTGCGGCTGGTCCAGCACCAGGTTCACCGTACCGTCCTCCACCGACACGACTCGCGCCGGCACGGCCGCGGCGCGGTGGCGCACCTGGACGCGAATGGCGTCGCCCGGCGCGGGGGGCGCGGCCAGCCAGTTCAGGTCGTCGATCCGCACGTCCTCGCGCACCAGCTCGTCCGCCGTGCCCACGACCACCTCGCGCGTCGCCGGCCGCGTGCCGATCACGTAGAGCGGCAGCGAGCGCCCGCCGCCCAGCCCCTTCCGCTGGCCCACCGTGTAGCGCGCATAGCCATCGTGCTCGCCCAGCACCTCTCCCGAAGACGTCACCAGCTTGCCGGGCGTGAGCGATGCGTGCTCGCTCCCCAGCTTCCGAGAGAGGAAGTCGGCGTAGTTGCCCGTGGGCACGAAGCAGATTTCCATGCTCTCCGGCTTTTCGGCCGTGGAGAGGCCCAGCTCGCGGGCCTTTTCGCGCACCTCGGGCTTGGTGAGCTCGCCCACGGGAAACAGCAGCAGGGGAAGCAGCTCCGGCGGCAGCGCCCACAGGAAGTACGACTGGTCCTTCTTTTCGTCCTGCCCGCGAAGCAGCACGGGGTTGCCGGCCTCGTCCGCGCCCATGCGGGCGTAGTGGCCGGTGGCGATGAAGTCGCAGCCCAGCATGCGGCCGCGCTTCAGCAGGTCGCGGAACTTGGTGTTGCCGTTGCAGCGCACGCACGGGTTCGGAGTTCTCCCCGCCGCGTACTCCGACACGAAGTCGTCGATCACGTCGCGCGTGAACTCCTTCTCCACGTCGAACACGTAGTGCGGAATGCCCAGCCGGTCCGCCACGCGCTTCGCGTCGAGGATGCCGTCGAGCCCGCAGCACGTCTTCGACGGGCCGTTCGCCTCCGACTCGGATTCCGAGTAGCAGAACGTCTTCATCGTGGCGCCGATGACGTTGTAGCCCTGCTCCACGAGCAGCGCCGCCGCCACCGACGAATCCACGCCGCCCGACATCGCCACGAGGACGGTCTTCTTCTCCATCGATTCCCTTCTCGTGAAACTGCGAGGCCCCTCCCCCAACCCCTCCCCGCACAAACAACGTGCGGAGAGGGGAGAACTTCAACTGCTTAGTGGCGGACGCGTTCGGCCAGCGCTGGAAAGACGTCCAGCACGCGATCGATTTCCGCTTCCGTCGTCTCGCGTCCCAGCGAGAAGCGCACGGACGGACCGGCGATCTCCGGCGCCACGCCCATCGCCGTCAGCACGTGCGACGGGGTGACCGCGCCGCTGCTGCAGGCCGAGCCCGATGACGCCGCGATGCCCTCCAGGTCCAGTCCCATCAGCAGCATCTCGGGATCGACGCCCGGGACGGAGACGTTGCTGATGGTCGGCAGGCGGGGAGCGGAGGCGGCGTTCACCACCAAGCCCGGCACGCGTGCGCGAAGCCCTGACTCCAGCCGGTCGCGAAATGCTCCGACCCGCTCCATCACTTCATCGCGCTCCGCCTCTGCGGCTTCCGCGGCCGCGGCGAAGGCGACGGCGCCCGCCACGTCCTCCGTCCCTGGCCTAAGTCCGCGCTCCTGACCTCCGCCATGCATCAGTGGCGTCAACTGCGTACCCCGGCGGACGAACAGCGCGCCCACACCCTTCGGCCCGCCGATCTTGTGCGCGCTGAAGGCCAGGAGCGCGGCCGCAACATCATCCACCCGGACCTTCAGCTTTCCCAGCGCCTGCACCGCGTCGGAGTGGAATACGACGCCCGCGTCCCGGCAGATCGCAGCGATCTCGTCCACCGGCTGGATGACGCCCACCTCATTGTTCGCCCACACGACCGAGAGGACGGACGGTGGATCGCTCGCCACGATCGCGCGGACCTTGTCGACGGAGATCCTGCCGTCGCCGTCGACCGCGATCTCGTGCAGCGAACTGGCGCGGGCCGCGCGCGTCGCCTGTAGCACGGCCTTGTGCTCGATCGCGGAGCAGGCAACGGATCTGCTCGGGTCCAGCCCAGCCCGACCGAGCACGGCCAGGTTGTCGGCCTCGGTGCCGCCGCGGGTGAAGACGATCTCCGCCGGGCTCGCGCCGATGACGGCGGCGAAGCGGGCGCGGGCGTCTTCGAGCGCGGCGCGTGCCTCGCGGCCCCAGCGGTGGATGCTGGACGCGTTGCCCCACCGCTCGGAAAGCACTGCCAGCATGGCGTCGCGCGCCTCGGGGCGCAGCGGCGCGGTGGCGGCATAGTCCAGGTACACGGGATCGGGCATCGGCTTCCGGGGCGTTCGGCTCGTCTTGATAAACGCCAGTGGCGCTTAGGTTTCGCTGGCGCCGTCGCCAGGGTTGAGAGCGGCGCCGGAGCGCACTACATTCCGCGCCAGGACGACCACTCCACCCGTGCGCTTTTCCGATGATTCCGCCGCTTCCCGAAGGCCAGCCGCCGACCTTTCGCACCACCGTGCACGGCACCCTTTTCGGCGAGCGCGCCGTGCACGTGGCCGCGGTGGTGCAGGGCGACGACCTGATCCTGATCCCCGATCCGCCGATGGAGGAGGATCCCGCGGTGTGGGTGCACGCGCGCGGCGGCGAGCCGCTGGGGCACCTGCCGCCTGAGATCAACAAGTGGCTGGCGCCGTGGCTTCAGCGCGGCGGCGGCGCCACCGCCACGGCCGTCCGCGTGCACGGAACCGACGTGCCGAGCTGGAAGCGGCTGGTCGTGGAAGTGCACTGCATTGAGGGGAGTGCGTGAGTGCGTTAGTGCGTTAGTGCGTTAGTGCGAAAGTAAGGGCTCCGAGGTCCTGGGACTCGCGCCGCTGCCGCGCCCAGGCTGAGGGGTTTCTCAGGTTAGATCCTTCGGCGCGCACAAGTTGAGGTACGGGATGGTGCCGTGCGCTTGCGCCTCTGGATGACAGATTGCGCGCTTTGCCTCGGCTTGGGAGCTTCCCCAGCTCAGCCGCCCCTTCCCCCGTCTGCCCCCCGCTCCACTCGCGATCCCCAGTCCGCCCAGGACCCCCCAACGCACTCACGCACTCACGCACTTCAAATGCTCCGCACCGGGAGCGCGACCACGTCATCCACCTGCATGGTTTCGACGACGTGGAAGGGTTCGCCGTATTCCGTGCGGATCAGCGAGCCGTAGCGGGCGGCGTGCATGCGCACCTGGTCGTACAGCGGGCGGTCGCCGCCCGGAAAGACTTCGCCGCCCCACGTCTTGCCATCGAACTGGCTGGAGTAGCAGTGCACGGCTTGCATCTTCGTCTCCATCTGGTCGGTGATGTCGACGACGAAGCTGGGCTTCACCGGGTCTTCGCGGTACGCCAGCGCGTAGAGGATCTTGTGCGGACGGTGCGGCTGGCCCGGCGCATCGAGCTTGGCGAGGCCCGCCAAGAAGCAGGCGTCGTACGCCAGCTGCGAGGCGATGCGGTGGTCGGGGTGACGCCCGGTGATGTACGGGATGATGACGACCCGCGGCCGGAACGCGCGGATGAACCCGGCCAGTAGCCGGCGCGTCTCGGGCGTGTTCTCCAGCCCAGCATCGGGCAGCCCGGCGTTGCGGCGCGCGGTGACGCCCAGGACGCGCGCTGCAGCGTCGGCCTCGGCACCGCGCAACTGCGCGCTGCCGTCCGTGCCCCGCTCGCCAGCGGTGAGGTCCAGGATGCCGGTGCGATATCCCTGCGCCGCCGTCTTCGCCATGGTGCCGCCGCAGAGCAGCTCCACGTCGTCACGGTGCGCGGCGATGGCCAGCAGGTCCACGGGCGGGGCGAGCGTCTCGTCGTCGGTCACGGGTCTGCTTGGTTGAGAGAACTTCGATCGGGGTTCGACCGGTTGCCTCGCATGCTGCGGTAGCCCCCTCCCCCTGGCCCCCGCTGCGCAGGGGAGGGGGGAGAATTCGATTGCGCTCCGGCTGGCCTCGCGCACTCGACTGGCTCCCTTCCCCCGCGCAGTTAGCGGGGGAAGGGCTGGGGATGGGGGGCGCCCGCCCGCGCACCGAACCCGAGTAGACCCACTCAATCCTGAAGTGTACACCCTCTCCCGCTTGCGGGAGAGGGTGGCACGCGTGTCAGCGCGGCCGGGTGAGGGCCTCACGGCAGCCGCGGCTCACGCACGGGTGACCGCTGCCGCGCCCCGGCTTGTACGTATCCGCGGCTGGATCCTCGGCGCGCTGTGTCCTGGCGTGCGGGCCGGTGCCGCGCGCTTGCGCCTCTGGATGACACACCACTCCCGTCGCACGCCGGCGCTCCCGCCGGTGCCGACGCCCCAAAATGGCGAACCCCCGGCACCCCGCGCAAACGCGAGGTGCCGGGGGGCTCTCCATCCATCGGCTTCCCTGCCCTACTCGTACCGCAGCGCATCCACCGGGTCCAGGCGCGCGGCCTTGAACGCGGGGTACAGGCCGAAGCCCATGCCGCCCACCGCCGCCACCAGCAGCGACGCCACGATCGCCCACAGCGGGATGGTCGCCGGGATCGGGCTGATGGCGCCGATCAGCCACGCCATGCACATAGCGATCGCCAGGCCGATGATGCCGCCCACCAGCGTCACCGTCATCGCCTCGACCAGGAACTGCCACAGGATCTCGCGCGGAGTGGCGCCCAGCGCCTTGCGCACGCCGATCTCGCGCGTCCGCTCGGTCACCGAGATCATCATGATCCCCACCACCCCCACACCGCCCACGATCAGGCCGATCCCCGCCAGCACCAGCATCACCAGGAAGAACACGCCCGTCATGCGGTCGAACATCTCGGTGAACGCCTGCTGGCGGATCAGGGCGAAGTTGTCTTCCGCCCCGGGCCGCAGCCCGCGCGAAACGCGGAGCGCCGCCGTCACGTCGTCCATGGCTTCCGCCTGCGTGTAGCCCGTCGCGGGCACCACCAGCAGGCTCATCCAGTCGCGGTCGGCGTCCAGCTTGGTGAGCGCCGTGCGCGTGGGGACGAACGCGAAGTTGCCGGCCGCCGCGGAAAAGATGTTCTCCGTCTCCTTGTACACGCCCACCACCAGGAACTGCTCGCCCCGCAGCCGGACGCGCTTGCCCACGGCCGGGGCGCCGTCGAACAGGGCTTTGGCCAGCCCCTCCGAAAGCACCACCACCGGCGCACCGCTCCGCTCATCGGACGCCACGAAGTTGCGGCCTTCGACGAAGTCGCCCTTGCTGTACTCGGGCCAGGAGACGCTGCGGCCCGCGATGTTCACGCTGGCGACCGTGTTGTTGCGGTACTTGGCGCTTCCCCCCGCATCCGCCACCGTGACCACGGACCGAATGGAGGACAGCGCCTCCAGCATGTCGGCCTCGGCGAAGGTGATGGCGGGCTTGCCGTCCCACGGTGCGCCCTGGTCGGTGTCGACTAACAACAGCTTCGTCTGGTCGAAGCGGTTGACGATGAAGTTGTTGGGGCCCAGCGACTCCATCGCGGACATCACCGACCCGCGAAGGCCCGTGATGGCGGCTGCCATCGTCATCACCGTCGCCACGCCGATGACGATGCCCAGGATGGTCAGCGAGGCGCGCACCTTGTTGCTGCGCAGCGACTCCAGGGCGATCAGCACCCCGTCGCGCACGGATGTCACGTTCATCATGAGCGCGCTCCTATTCCGACCGCAGGGCCACGATGGGGTCCAGCCGCGAGGCGCGCCACGCGGGGTACACCCCGGCGACGAGGCCCACGCCGATCCCCAGGAACATCGCCAGCCCGATCGCCCCACCCGACACCCGCGCGGGCAGCGGCGACACGGCCGACACCAGCTGCGCCAGGCCGATCCCCAGCGCGATCCCCAGCAGCCCCCCGAAGCCGGAAAGGGTTCCCGCCTCGATCATGAACTGCGTGAGGATGTCGACGCGGCGCGCGCCCAGCGACTTGCGGATGCCGATCTCGCGCGTGCGCTCGCTGACCGATACCAGCATCAGGTTCATGATGACCACGGCGCCCACGATCAGCGACACGCCCACGAGCATGGGCAGCGCCATCATCAGGAACCCGTTGATCTTTTCCCAGAACCCCAGCGACCCCTTCGCCGTCTCGACCGAGAAGTTGTTCTCTTCGCGCGGGCGCAGCCGGCGAAGCGTGCGCGCCAGGCCGGTGATCTCCGACTCCGCCCGCGGAATCAGCTCTCCGCGGGGCACCTGGAACGAGATGTCCTCCACCTTCCCCGCCTGCTCCCAGACGCCGCCGTTCACCGGGCTCTTCGCAGGGACGATGGCCATGCGGTCCATCGTGAACCCAAAGATGGAGCCCTGCTTTTCCAGCAGCCCGATCACGCGGTACGGAAACCCCGCGACCCTCACCGTCTGGCCGACGGGGTTCAGTCCGGAAAACAGCGCGTCGGCCACCTCCACGCCCAGGATGATGACGGGCACCCCGCGCTGCGCCTCCTGGCGAGAGAAGGGCCGCCCCGCCTGGATGTCCATCTCGCGGACGCGAAAGAAGTTCTCGTTGGCGCCGATGATGTTGACGGCCGAGAGCTCCTTGCCCCGCCCGTTGCCCACGCGCGCCGACTCGTCGTAGCTGTACGACAGCAGTCCCGGGGTGGTGACGTTGGCCGCCAGCCACTCGGCCTCGTTCTGGCTGAAGAGCGGGCGCCGCATCCACTCGCGCCACTGGTCCTCGGTGTTGGGCCCCTCGCCCAACTCGGGCACTCGCCGCAGCAGCACCGTGTTGTGCCCCACGATGCGGCCGGCGAACTCTTCCTGCATGTACGCATCCATCCCCTTGAGCAGGGTGATGACGGCGATCAGGAAGGTGACGCCCACCACCGTGCCCAGCACGGTGAAGAAGGCGCGCATCTTGTTGGCGCGGATCATCGCCAGGGCGATCCTCACCGCTTCGCGGATGCCCATGGCTCAGGCTCCCGCGCCGACGGGCTCTTGTACGCGCTGGCGATGAGGCTCGGGAACGACGGGCGTCTGGCGCCGGTCGCTGGCGATCACGCCGTCCTTGAGCGTCACCACGCGCTCGGCGTGCGCCGCGATGTCGGGCTCGTGGGTGACCATGATGATGGTCTGCCCCTGCGCGTGGAGGTCGGCGAAGAGCGCCATGATCTCCTCCGACGTCACCGAGTCCAGGTTGCCCGTGGGCTCGTCGGCCAGGATGATGCTGGGGCGCGTCACCAGCGCCCGCGCGATCGCCACGCGCTGGCGCTGCCCGCCGGACAGCTGGCTGGGCCGGTGGTCCATGCGGTCGCCCAGCCCCACGTGCTCCAGGGCCTGCACCGCGCGCGCGCGCCGCTCCTTCTTGGCGAACCCGCCGTAGACCAGCGGCAGCTCCACGTTTTCGAGCGCGGTGCTGCGCGGCAGCAGGTTGAAGGTCTGGAAGACGAACCCGATCTCGCGGTTGCGGACCCGCGCCAGGTCGTCTTCCTTCATCCCCGCCACCTTCTGGCCGTTCAGCACGTACTCGCCGCCGGTGGGCGTGTCCAGGCAGCCGATCAGGTTCATGAAGGTGGACTTGCCCGAGCCCGACGGGCCCATGATGGCCACGTACTCGTTGCGATGGATCTCCAGGTCTACCCCGCGCAGGGCGCGCACCGTCTCCGCGCCCAGGTCGTAGTGCTTCTGAAGGTCCCGCGCCTGGATGATGATGGGCGCCGTGCTCATCCCTTCCTCCGTTCCGCCCCCTTGGCCTTGCCCTTTTCGTCCTCCTCCGGCTCCGGCAGGCGCACCTTGTTGCCGGCCTCGAGCTCGCGTATGGCCTGGTAGCTTCCTGCCACCACCATCTCGCCGCCGCGCAGGCCGCTGACCACCTCGAAGTAGCGGTCGCCCGCGATGCCGATCTTCACCGGCACCCACACGGCGCTGTCGCCGCGGATGACGAAGACGCCCTCGACCTCTTCCTCCTCCTTGCGCTCGCCGCGCACCGCCTCGGGGCCGTCCTCCTCCTCGTCGGCCGCCTTGAACTTTTTCCCCTGCGCGTCGCGGACGGTAAGGGCGATAATGGGCACCGAGAGCGAGTTCTCGCGCGTCTCGGTGACGATCTCGGCCGTGGCCGACAGGTCGGGACGCAGCCCCGCCGGCGGGTTGTCGAGGGTGATGATCACCTCGTAGTCCACCGACTGCTGCTGGGTGCTGCCGCCCGCCGAGGGGAGCTGGATGGAGCTGTTGCCGATGGCCGTCACCCGCCCGCTGAAGGCCTGGCCCGGGAAGGCGTCCACCTTCACCGAGGCGCTGTCGCCCAGCGTCAGCCCGGGAACGTCGGTCTCGTCCACCTGCACCTTGGCCTCCATCACCGACAGGTCGGCGATGGTCAGCAGCAGGCTGCCGGGGTTGTTCATCGTCCCCACCACGGCCGTTTCGCCCTGCTCGATGTTCAGCCGGGTGACGCGCCCGCTCATGGGGGCCACGATCGTGGTCTTGCTCAGCTGGTCGCGCGCCTCGCTGACGGCGGCCTGCGCCTGGTTGATGGCGAAGCGCATGGCCTGGAACTCCTGCTCGGCCACCTGCACCTGGGTGCGGGCCTGCTCCACGTCCGCCGCCGAGACCAGCTCGTTGGTGCGCGACAGCTGCTCGGCGCGGTTCAGGTCGCTCTGCGCCTTGGTGAGCTGCGCGCGCTGCTGGGCGGCGCGGGCCTGGCTCTGCGACACGGCGGCCTCGGCGCGGCGCACGGCGGCCACGTACTGCGTGGGCTCGATGCGCAGCAGCAGGTCGCCCGCGTTCACCCACTGCCCCTCCTCCACCGCCACCTGCACCACCCGGCCGGAGATGTCGGCCGAGATGTCGACCTTGCGCTTGGGCTCGATCTTTCCGCTGGCCTGCACCACCGACACCAGCCCGCGGCGGGCAACCTGCTCGCCACGCACCTCCACGCCCGCGTCGCCGCCGCTCATCGCCATGGCGGCGCCGGCGGACACGATGGCCAGCACTCCCGCGACGATCGCGACCTTCTTCTTCTTCGACATGGTTCTATGTCCTTGGTCCGGGGGGGCCGGAAATCAGCGAAGGGGGCGGCCGACCAGCGCCTCGAGCGCGGCCAGCGACTTGTGGTACATGTACACCGCGTCGATCACGGCGCGCTCGGCCTCGGAAAGCCGCGTCTGCGCGTCGGTCACCTCCAGCGAGTTGGCGGCGCCCAGGCGAAAGCGCTCGCGGGCCAGGCGCAGCTCCTCGGCGGCGTTCTCGGCCACCTGGCGCTGAAGCTCGGCGGTGCGGAAGGCGGTCTGCGCGTTGAGCACGCCCGTTCGTACGTCCAGCTCCAGCCGCTGCTGCTGCGCGCGCACGGCCAGTTCGGCGTCGCTGGCCTGCACGCGCGCTTCCACGATCCTGCGCTCGCGGGCCAGGCCGTCGAAGATGGGCAGCGAAATGCTCAGCGAGGCCTGCAGGGGCTGGCGCGTGTAGCCGAAGGGAAAGGTGGGGTTCCCGGCGGCGATCTCGTCGCGCACGGCGGCCTGGACGGCGGGGTTGGCGGCGTTCAGCGGCGAGCAGTCGGCCGCCGCCACCCCGGCGGCGGTGCGGATGACGTTGATTTCCTGGCACGACGAGTACGCGCCCGCCAACCCGCGCAGCTGCTGCTGCACCAGCGGATCGATGTTGCCGGCGCTGTACACCGAGCCCACCAGCCCCACCTGCATGCTCACGCTGGGCAGGTACTGCGAGCGGGCCGCCGTTACCTGGGTGCGCGCGGCGCCGCTGCTGGCGCGCGCGGCCTGGATGACGGGGTTGGCCTCCTGGGCCTCGCGCACCAGATCGTCGGCGTTCCACGTGAGCGCGAAGAGCTCGAACCGGCTGGTGAGCGGCGTATCGGGCGCCAGGCTCACGCCCATCAGCTGCCCCAGGCGAAGAATCTCGGTGGCGTGCGTGTTCTGCCGCTGCACCAGCGCCACCTCGGCTTGGCCGCGCTGCACCTGCGCGCGGCGCACCTCCAGCGGCGTTCCCGAGCCCACCTCCAGCCGGGCGCCGGCGAGCCGCTCGTGCTCGCGGGTGCGCTCGACCTCGCGGACGGCCTGCTGCACCTGGTCGCCGGCCTGCAGCGCCGTCAGGTACTGCTGGCGCACCTGCATTACCAGGCTCCACTCATAGCCGGCGATGCGGCTTTCCGTGGCCGCGTGCTGCGCCCGGGCGATGCTGGGTTGAAGCAGCTTGGCCCGGCTGATGTCGTACTGCAGGCCCAGGTTCCAGTTGGACGAGTAGTACTCGGGCTTCGCGCCGAACGTCTGCGCGCCGAAGCGCTGCTCACCCGGCGCCGTGTAGCCGAAGCCGGCGCTGGCGTTGGCGGACGGCAGGAAGTCGGCGCGGGCGGCGCGCATGCCGGCGCGGGTGGCGCCCACGTCGTTGCGCTGCGCCAGCATGTCGGGGTTGTTCTCGCGGGCCGATGCCACGGCCTGCTCGATGGTGAGCCCGGGCTGCTGCGCGGTCGCGGGCAGGGCGAACAGGAGCGCGGCGAGCGCCGAAAGGCCGGCGGCTCGGCGAATGATGATGGTCGACATGGGTCGATTTCTGTTGTCGGGGTCCTGCAGAGGGGCGGCCTGGTACCGCCTCGTGGTGCCCTACGGGAACGGTGCTGGTGGAGTTTCAGACAAGTTCGGGAGGGATGCGCCAAATCTAATCACGTGCCGCTGAAATCCCAAGGACGTGGAGTGGCGCGGGACGGAGAGGATCGGTGGCGGCACGCTCTCCCGGCTTTGATTGGCACGCCAAGGCGTTTGATGGCACGCTCGCCCTTTAATGGCACGCTTTAAGGCTTAATGGCACGCTTCTGTACTTTAATGGCACGCTTTCCTATGTTTGATGGCGCGCTAACGGACGAACCTCCCTCAGCGTGCCACGACCAGCCGACGAGTTCCCACTTTGGCAAAAACCAACCCCTCGGTCATCCAGCAGGAACTCGACAGGATCGTCGCACTGATCGCGGATTACCCCGAGGGGATTCGGATCAGGGACGTCTCTGAAGAATATGGGCGGCGCTACCCCGCGCGACTCTCGAAAAGAACGTTGAACCGGCGTCTCGACGTCCTGGTGCGAGAGGAGCGGATACTCACTCGCGGCGAGAGCGTGGGCCGCGTGTACCTGCCAAAAGAGCCCGGAGAGCCGGCGCCCGGCGGCGATCGCGTAACGACCGCCCCGGCCGCAGTGGAAACGTCGGCTCCCGCGGAGGAGGATTATGTTCCTGTCTCTCCCGCGGGAGAAGAGGTGCGCACGCTGGTCCTCCGGCCGATGATGTATCGCGAGCCCGTGGGATACGATCGCGGGTTCCTAGAGGCGTACGAGCCCGGCACGACCTGGTACCTGCAGGAAGATACCCGCCGGCAGCTGCACGAGATGGGCGTCACTCCCGATCCGCAACGCCCTGCGGGAACGTTCGCGCGCGACGTCTTCGACCGCCTTCTCATCGACCTTGCCTGGGCATCGAGCCGGCTGGAAGGAAATACCTACACCCGGCTGGATACGCAGAACCTGCTTCAGTTCGGGCAGCGTGCGGAAGGCAAGGATGCCGAGAACGCGCAGATGATCCTCAATCACAAGAACGCGATCGAGTTCATCGTAGAGAGCGCGGAGAGCATCGGGTTCGACCGCCGGACGCTCACCACCCTGCACAGTGCACTCTCCGAAAACCTGCTCGGCGATCCCAGCGACGAAGGAAGCCTGCGGCAGCGTCCGGTGCAGATCACGGGAACGCGCTACGTGCCCATCGCCATTCCCCAGGTGATCGAGGACACCTTCGACCTGCTGCTCCAGAAAGCGGCGGCCATTCCCGATCCCTTCGAGCAGGCGTTCTTCGGAATGGTCCACATCCCGTACCTGCAGCCGTTCTCCGACGTCAACAAGCGGACCTCGCGGCTGGCCGCGAACATCCCCCTGATCCGGGCGAACCTGTGCCCCCTGTCGTTCGTGGACGTACCGGAACGCGCGTACGTCGAGGGCACCCTGGGCGTGTACGAGCTGACCCGGGTGGAACTGCTCCGCGACGTCTTCGTCTGGGCGTACGCCCGGTCCTGCGCCCAGTACAAGGTCGTACGTGATTCGCTGGTGCAGCCGGATCCCATGCGGCTGAAGTACCGGAACGAACTGGCCGCCGTCGTCCGTGAAATCGTCCTGACGATGCAGCCGCCGCGTGAAAACCTGGTCCGCGCACAGGCGGAGGCGCAAGACATTCCCGCGGACGACCTGGAGGGGTTCAGCGAACGCGCGATTGCGTTGCTCAACGCACTCAACGAGGGGAGTGCGAGCCGCTATTCCCTGCGGCAGAGCGACTTCCGCGCGTGGTACGACCGATACCGCGTACGTGCATGAGATGACGCGTTCCGGGGCTGAAAAAAAGAAGCACCGGGCGATGGACCCGGTGCTTCTTCGTACAGCCTTGGCGCATCAGCGCGGGATTTCGGTGCGCTCGGCGCGGTAGCCGCGGGCGGGCACCTCCACCCGGAGCACGCGGTTCAGCGCATCCACCCACACGTGGTGCTCGTCGCCGCCCTGCGGCTGAACGACCAGGTGGAACAGGGTGATGGAGGTGCCGCCCACCTGCACGCGTTCTTCGCCGCGGCTGCTGATGGTGGCCATCACCTGCCGGTTCTCGCGCGGAACGATGACGGGGAGGCGGCCGTTGTGGGTGCGCTGGGCCAGGAAGTGGTAGTGGTGCGCCACGCCCTCGTCCAGCACCACGGCGCCGCGGCTAGCCACGTACTCGCGCAGCTGCTCGCCCGACGCGGTGACGATCTTGGCGCTGAAGCGCCCGCCGCCCACCGTGCCGACGATCTTGCGCGGCGAGGTGCCGCCCACGTCCACCTGGTACTCCACGGGATCACCCTCGATGCCGCGGGTGCGAAGCCGGGGATCCAGCTCCAGGCTGCCTTCGGGCAGGCGCACGCGCACCCGGCCGGTGGCGAACACCTCCTGCCCGGTGCCGCTGCCGGTCTGCCGGATGGTGAACTCTTCCGTGCCCACGTCCTGGTCCTGCGCGTAGACGCGAAACGTTCCCTGGTCGATCTGCGCGGCCGCCGGGGCAGCCGTCGCCAGCCCCGCGAGCAGGGCCAGCTTGATGGAAATCTTCATTTCTCCTCACGTGATCGGCGGCGCGTCCGGTTGCAGCGGCAGGCGCCGGTCCGCAAGAGCATACCCCGCGGCGACGCAGGGGTTTCTCCGCCCTACAGCTCGGGCTCGTCGGCCGGGGGGGCGATGAATACTTTGAGGCGGATCTTCTGCAGGATATGTTCGTAGATCCGGGCGCCCTTTTCCGCGGTGCCCAGCGTGGGCCTGCCCACCGCGCCCTCGCACTTCGAGGGGATGCGCTTCAACCGTCCCCCGACGAACTTTCGCGCCTTTTCGGGGTCCATCCGGTAGTCGCGCGCCGCGTACATCCGCACCGCGTCGGGGCGCAGGTGAAGGAGCAGCGAGGTGAGCACCTCGCCCGCGTGCTCCGGCTCGCCGCCCGCGTGGAGCAGCTCGCGCAGATCCACCGAAAGCGCCTCCACGACACGCACGCGGGCGCCCGCGGCCCGGATGGTGGCGATGGCCTCGGCGTGGGGGGCGTGCACGTTGGCGGTGATGGCGATGAACTCGTCGAAGCCCTGCAGCGCCCACGAGGCCAGCAGCTCCATGAAGGCGCGGTGAAGCGTCTTGGGATGGAGCGCGGCGGTGCCGGCGTAGGTGGCCTCGCCGGGCAGGTTTACCCCGTACGGAAACGCGGGCGCGCGCAGCACGCCGAATTCCTGCGACAGGTCGCGCGACAGCGCCTCGGCTACGCAGGTGCCCGCGCCCACGGGCAGGTGGGGCCCCGACTGGTCGCAGGCCCCCACGGGAATGATCAGCCGGCGGTCGCGCCGCAGGTGCAGGGCGACGTCGGTCCACGGCAGGTCCGAAAGTGCGTAGGAGCGCTGGGGTTTGAGCATCGAGACGATGGCGGTTGCGGATGACGCCGCGAGCACGCAAGAAGCGGCCCCCGCCCCGCCCGCCCGCGACGTTGCGGCGCGCGCCGGGTGGGCCGCGGGATGGGCGTCGCTCCTGCTGCTGGCGGTGTGGATGGGCCAGCTCACGCCCGGCTGGCTTCCCGCGGCCGCCGCCTGCGCCGTCGCCTGGGCGGTGCTCGCGCGCACCGTCCCCTGGCCATGGCGGGCGGCCACGCTCGGCGCGCTGGCGGTTACCCTGGGCCTGGCCGCGCACACCCAGCGGCAGCTGTGGAGCGTGGCCCACGACTGGTCGCGAGTGCGCGCCGCCGTGGACAGGACCGCCGGCGAGCGGGTGAACGAGGGCCTGGACCAGCTCTTCGACCGCGGCGGCCGCGCCGTGCTGGGCGCCGCCGACCTGGCGGGCGGGGCCACGCGGCCCAGTGCCGGCCTTTTCGCGGAGATGAGCCGCATCCGCCACGAGACGGGGATGACGGCGCTGGGCATCTACCGCCCCGACGGCTCGCCCCTGGTGTGGGCGGGCGAGCACCGGGGCGCGGTGCCCGACTCGGTGAAGCGCGGCATGGTGGAATCGTCGTTTTCCGCCGGCCCCCTCTTCGGCTACGTCTACTTTTCCGAGCGCCTGCAGACGGGGAACGTGGCCGTGGCCGCCAAGCTGCTGCAGGCCCACGTGAAGCTGGGCGAGGGGGTGCAGCCGTACGCGGAGCGTTTCGCCGAGCGAAACGGCATCGTCCCGCTCTTCACCACCCCCGAGCTGGCACAGGGCGACCGCATCTGGGACTGGGCCACCGACTCCGTTACCATCCTCAGCGGCGTCTTCGAAACGCTCACCCAGCAGGGGTGGCGCGACCGCGTCATTCAGCGCGGGCGCGAAGACGTGACCAAGGCCCTGGCCATCGCTGCCCTGCTGATGGCGATCGCCTGGTACCGCGGCCCGTCGCGCGACCCCGCCCTTCCCGTCGCCGTCTTCACCGCCGGGCTCCTGCTCCTTCCCCTGGCGGACGCCTCGGCTGCGGCGGGGCTGTTCTCGCCCGTGCGCTTCGTGCTTCCCCTGCCGGTGGACGTAACGCTGGGGCAGCTGCTCGTCGTACTGGGCGGCGCCTCCATCTGGATGCTCGCGCGGCAGAAGGCGGGTCGCCTGCTGGGCCGCCTGCCGCTGGCCCTGCGCGTGGTCCTGGCCGCGGTCGTCCTGGTGACGGCGTTCTGGATGGTGCGGCACTCCGTGGCGGCCTCGGTGCTGGCCGAGCGCGAGGGCGGCGGCGCGCCGCTGATCGTGGGCTTCGCGCTGGGGATGGCGCTGCCGCTGTACCTGCTCTTCGGCCGCCGGAGCGACGGGCCGGTGAGGACGCACCTGGTGGTGGCGGCGCTGGCCGTTTCGACCGCGCTGGGTCTTCTGCTGGCCGCGTGGTGGGGGCCGGGGCGGTATGTGCCGGTGTGGGCCGCCGCCGCCTGGGCCTTTCCCTTCGCCCTGGCCGCCGCGGGGGTGCCGCGCAGCGAAAGCCGGCGCGGCGCGCTGCTGCCGTGGGCGTGCGTGGCCTGGATGGCGGCCACCCTGGCGCTGCCCACCCTGTGGACGATGCACCTGGACGAGCGGCTGCGCGACTCCGAGCGCGAGCTGGTGAAGCTGGGCACCCAGGCAGACCCGTTCCTGGACTACCTGCTGCGCCAGTTCGCCGAAGAGGTGCTGCGGCTGGACGCCGAGGGGCGGCAGGGAGTCAGCCTGCTGTACCAGGCCTGGGTGGAGGCGGGGCTGGCGCGCGAGGGATACGAAGCGCGCATCACGCACTGGAACGGCGGCCGCGCCGGGAGCGAGCTGCGCCTGGCCGACGCCGCCCTGCCGCCCGAGCGCGTCGCCGCGCTGCTGGAATTGGCGCGCCGGGAGGAGGAGCCCAAGCTGGAGCGGCTGACCAGCGTCCCCGGCCTCCACTACCTCCTCCTCGTTCCCCTGGCCGGGGGGCAGAGCGTGACCGTCGCCGTTCCCCCGCGCGCCTACCTGGGCCGCTCGCACTCGCTCGCCCGCTTCCTGGACCCCGAAGACAGCGACGCGACGGACGCCGCGGCCACGCTGTCGCTGGTTCCCGCGCCCCCCGGCGCGGCGGAGGCGGGGGGCGCCGTCCGCTGGGTGCGGGCCGAGAACGGCTGGCGCAGCGAGGCGACGGTCGCCTTCCCCGGCGCACGGATGCACGCCCACCTGCTGGTGCCCACCCCCACGCGGCTCATCCTCTTCGCCCGCGGCGTGGTTTCGCTGGCGCTGGTGCTGGGGGCACTGGCAGGGCTGTGGGCGCTGGGCCGCACCCTGTGCGGCGAACCCCTGGGGGTGGAGCCGGCGCGCTGGGGATGGATCTTCACCTTCCGCGGCCGGCTGACAGGCGCGCTGTTCATCTTCTTCCTGCTGCCGATGGCCGCGTTCGGCGCCACGGCGTACCGCGCCCTTTCGCGCGAGGTGGAGCGCACCGCCGCCGCCGTCGCCGACCGCGCGTTGACGCAGGCGGCTTCCGAGGCGCGCGGGCAGAGCCTGTCGGCGCTGGCCCGCCACGTGGATGCCGACCTGCTGCTGTACGAGCGCGGCGTGCTGCGCCAGGCGGCCGCGCCGGAGGTGATCGACCTGGGGCTGTACCACGCCTGGCTTCCCGCCTCCGTGTACCTGGACTTCGCGCAGAGCGAGGCCACGGAGCGAGTGGAGAACCGCCAGCTGGCCGGGCACGAGTACCTGGTGGCCTACCGCCGGCTCCCGGACGGGCAGGTGCTGGCGTCGCCCACGCCGCTGGCCACGGGCGAAATCGCCCGGCGCCGGCGAGAGCTGGCGGACCTGGTGGCGCTGGCCGGCCTGGCCGGCGCGGTGCTTTCCATCGTCCTTTCGCTCTTCGTCGCCCGGGCGTTCTCGCGGCCCATCGAGGCGCTGAGCGGGGCCGCGGAAAGCGTGGGTGCCGGCAACCTTTCCGTGCGCCTTCCCTCCGGCCGCCGCGACGAATTCGGGCGCGTGTACAGCGCCTTCAACCGCATGGTGCGGGGGCTTCGGCAGACGCAGGCGGCGCTGGTGCAGGAAACGCGGCGCACCGAGGCCATCGTGGCCGAGGCGGGCACCGGTGTGGTGGCGCTGGACGGGGCCGGGCGCGTGGCGCTGATCAACCCGCGCGCGGAGCAGATCCTGGGCGGCGAGGTGCCCGTGGGCGCGCGCATCCCCGAGGACCGGCCCCTTCCCGGCGCGGTCGCGGCCACGGTGCGCGACTTCCTGGCCTCGGGCGCGCGCGAGCGGGTGGACGAGCGCGAGGTGGACGGCCGCGTAATCCGCCTGCGCATGCGGGGGCTTAGCGTGGACAAGGCGCGGCGCGGCGCCGTGCTGGTGCTGGAGGACGTGACGAACGAGATCCGCTCGGCGCGGGTGCTGGCGTGGGGCGAGATGGCGAGGCAGGTGGCGCACGAGATCAAGAACCCGCTGACGCCCATCAAGCTGGCCGTGCAGCACGTGCGCCGCGCATGGGCCGACGGGCGCGACGACTTCGGCACCATCCTGGACCGCAACGTCGAGGCGGTGCTCCGCGAGATCGACCACCTGGGCGAGATCAGCCGCGCCTTCGCCCGCTTCGGCACGCCGGCCGAGGCCGCCGCGCCGGTGGAGCGGGTAGACGTGCGCCGCGTGGCGGAAGAAACGCTGGCCCTGTACCACGGTGGGCGCGACGGCATCCGCTACGAGCTGGAGGTGCCGGTGGATGCGCCCCGCGTGAGTGCCCGCCCGGGCGAGCTGAAGGAGGTGCTGGTGAACCTGCTGGAGAACGCGCGCGGCGCGCTGGACGGCGACGGCGAGGTGAGGATCTCGGCGGCGCTTTCCGGAGGCGGCGAGTGGCTGCGGGTGGACGTGGCCGACACGGGCGAGGGGATTCCGCCCGAGTCGCTGCCGCGCGTCTTCGAGCCGCAGTTCTCCACCCGCACCAGCGGCACGGGGCTGGGCCTGGCCATCGTCAAGCGCCTGGTGGAGTCGTGGGGCGGCGAGGTGACCGTCGATTCCACCCCCGGCGAGGGCACCACGGTGCACCTGCGGCTGCGCGTGGCCGAGGCCGGGGCGGAGGCGCCGTAGACGTCGCGGCCGCGCCGGTCCAGCGATCGGGCGCCGGCGCGGCAGGACCGCTTCGGCCCACGGCACCGGGCGTGGGCTTGTGCAAATCGTGGAATACGTTGAGATTAGAGAGTATGGGATCCCGCGGCATCGCCCGGGCGGCTCCCGCTTCCCTGCTGCGCTCCCTCCCGTGGTAGAAATCCGTATGCGACGCATCCTCGCCGTTTCCGCCGCCGCCCTGCTCCTCGCGGGCTGCTCCGATTCCACCGCGCCCTCGGTGGCTACCACCGTAACGATCGCCCCCGGCTCGGTGTCGCTCGACGCGCTCGGCGCCACGCAGGTGGTCCGCGCGTCCGTCGCCGACCAGAAGGGCAAGGCGATGACGGGCGTGGCCCTCACCTGGACGTCCAGCTCCACCGCCGCGAGCATCGTGGCCTCCGGCGGCGACAGCGCCGTGGTGCTGGCCATCGGCAACGGCGCGGCCACGCTGACCGCCCGTGCCGGCGAGGCCACCGGCACGGGGCAGGTGCAGGTGGCACAGGTTGCCACCAGCCTGCAGAAGGTGGGCGGCGACGGCCAGTCCGGCGGGATCGGCGCGCCGCTCGGCGGGCAGGTGCAGGTACAGGCGCGCGACCGGCTGGGCGCGGCGGTCGCGGGGCAGGCGGTAACCTTTACCATATCCACCGGCGGCGGCTCCGTTTCGTCGGCCACGGTGGTCACCGGCAGCGACGGGACGGCATCCACCACGTGGACGCTGGGCGCCGCGGGGGCCAACACGCTCACCGCCACCCTGGCCGGCACCCCCGCCTCGCAGGTGGTCTTCAACGCCACCGCGGTGACGACGCTGGCGGGCAGGATATTGATCGCCGCAGGCGGGTTCCAGGCCGCCATGGGAGGCGCGGCCGTGCCCGTCGCGCCGTCCGTGCGCGTCGAGAACCAGTCCGGCAGCGCGATGCCCGGCGTCACCGTGAACTTCAGCGTCACGGCGGGCGGCGGACAGGTGACGGGAGGCTCAGTCATCACCAATGCGTCCGGCGTTGCCACCGTCACCCGGTGGACCCTGGGCCCGGCGGCGGACCTCAACACCCTCTCGGCCACGGTCCCCGGGATGGCGGCGCCGCCGGTGGTCTTCCGTGGTGCGGGGTGCTCGGGGGCGGGCGCGGGCTTCGAGATCACCGTCTGCATCACCACTCCCATGACAGCGTCGCAGCGGCAGGTGTTCCAGGCGTCGGGGGCCCGGTGGAGCACGATCATCAAGGGTGATCTGCCCGATGCCGCCGGGGCGATCCCGGAGAACGCCTGCGGCGACGGAACGCCCAGCGCCAACCAGACGTACGACGACCTGCTGATCTTCGCGGCAGTCACCGACATCGACGGCCCCGGCCAGGTGCTGGGCCAGGCGGGCCCGTGCTTCATCCGCAACCCCGGCAGCCTGCCGGTGATCGGGAGGATGCAGTTCGACGTGGCCGACCTGAACACGCTGGAAACCAGCGGGCGGCTGAGCGCGGTGATCCTGCACGAGATGGGGCACGTGCTGGGGATCGGAACCCTGTGGTCGCAGCTTGGCCTCCTGAAGGACCCCAGCACGGCCGGCGCCCCGCTGGACACCTACTTCACCGGCGCCGGGGCGATCGCGGGCTTCAACGCCATCGGTGGCAGCACCTACACTGGCGGGCAGAAGGTGCCGGTGGAGAACACCGGCGGAGCGGGAACGATGAACGGACACTGGCGCGAGTCGGTGCTGCAGAACGAGCTGATGACCGGCTTCCTGAACAACAACGTCGCCAACCCGCTGAGCGTGCTGACGGCGCGCTCGCTGGCGGACCTTGGCTACGCCGTCGATCCCGCGGCGGCCGACCCGTTCTTCCTGACGCTCTCGGTGAGGGCCGACGGGGGTGCGCCGCAACCCGGGCTGCGGCTTCACAACGACCTCTACACCGGCCCGCTGTACACGCTTTCGCGCACCGGTACGCGTACGAGGATCCGGTGACGCTCAGGCATCGCCTGGCTCCGGCGCTGGTCCTGGGGACGGCCCTGGCGCTCTCCGGGGCCACCTGCGCCGGCCGTGGGCCCGCGCCCGCCGCCGTGCCGTGCGGCCCCGTGGAAGGCGAGCTGGCCGCCGGTGCGCAGGCCGAGCCGCTGGAGGGGGAGTTCCGGCTGACCCTTGCGGCGGTGAGCGGTCAGCGGGCAGGGAGTTCGGCGGCGGGAATGCTGCGGCTGCACTCCTTCGGAAACAGGCCGGCACCCGTGCCGGCGACGGCGGGCGTCTCCCACCCGCTGTTCGGCGCCACCGACGTTCGCCTGGCCGACGTGGGCGCCGCGGCTCACGGCGACGCGACCCGCGACGATCTCGCCGCGCCGGGGGTGCTCGTCATCGAGTGGCAGCGGTCGGGGCCGCCCGCACGGAACGAGATCACCCTGCGCCTGGGTGCCGACGCCAATCACGGCGACCAGGTTCGGTTCGACGGCTCGCACATGGCGCTCTTCGTGACGTCGCTCTCGCCCGAGCGCTTCACGGGCCGCTGGCGAAGCGGTGGCGGTGACCAGCAGGCCGAGGGCTATTTCTGCGCGGAGCGGACGGCACGACGCTGAGTCGCCCCCCGAGCGCTGACGGTCGACGAAAGAGAGGCACGGAGAACGGTCACGTTCTCCGTGCCTCTTTTTTCACGTCCGGCCAGGACGGTCTCACACGGAGGGCACGGGGGACACGGGGGAGGGCACAGGAGGGCGGACTGATCCGGACCGGTATCGGTGCATGCATTCCGAATGGGCGGGCCGTTGCGGCCACGAATGAGGCGCAGATCGCGTTCCGGCCGAAGCCCCGCGCGCCGCGAGACGCACCGTCCGCCGATGCGGATCGGCCTTCCACTTCCGCCCCGCGGCGGTATCTGTGTCCAGCCGCTTCGGGCCAGCGCGGGACCGAAGTGCTTGGTGGCGGATTGTGAAAGTTGACGGAAGAAACAGCGCGCGGGTAATTTTCGGGGGTCCGCCTTGCCCGCCGAACCGCCCCCGTGGAGGCCCGCTTTGCTCGCCCGAGTCCTGTCCGGCGCCGTGCTCGGAATCGACGCCTACCTCGTCACCGTCGAAGCCGACGTAGCCAGCGGGCTTCCCGCCTTCTTCACCGTCGGGCTACCGCAAGGCGCGGTAAAAGAGGGCCGCGAGCGGGTGATCGCGGCCATCCAGAACAGCGGCTACCTGATCCCGCCGAAGCGGGTGACGATCAATCTGGCGCCTGCCGACATCGCCAAATCGGGCAGCGGGTTCGATCTGCCGATCGCGCTCGGGATCCTGGCCGGGACGGGGCAGCTGGACTCGCTCGACCGGCTGGAGCGGTACCTCCTGCTGGGGGAACTGGCACTCGACGGCGCGCTGCGCCCCATTCGCGGCGCGCTGTCCATCGCCATCACCGCCCGGGCGGCGGGGCTCACGGGGGTCGTTCTTCCCCACGAGAACGTGCCCGAGGCGGCTGTCGTGGACGGGGTGGAGGTGCGCGGCGCCACCACGCTCACCGAGGTCATCCACTTCATGGAGGGCTCGGGAGACCTGCCGCTCGCCTGCGTGGACCGCGACGAGCTGTTCCGCACCGCCTCCACCTACGACGCCGACTTCGCGGACGTGAAGGGGCAGGACCACGTCAAGCGCGCCCTGGAGGTGGCCGCCGCCGGCTCGCACAACATCCTCATGCTTGGCCCGCCGGGTTCGGGGAAGACCATGCTGGCCCAGCGCATCCCCAGCATCCTGCCGCCCCTCACCTTCGAGGAGGCACTGGAAACCACGAAGATCCACTCCGTCGCCGGGCTGCTGACCGGGGGCAAGGCGCTGCTGAACGTCCGTCCGTTCCGCAACCCGCACACGACCATCTCCGACGCCGGGCTCATCGGCGGGGGCAGCAATCCCCGGCCCGGCGAGGCATCCCTCGCCCACAACGGCGTGCTCTTCCTGGACGAACTCCCCGAGTTCCGCCGCAACGTCCTGGAGCAGCTCCGGCAGCCACTGGAGGACGCGCGCATCACCATCTCCCGCGCCGCCATCTCACTGACCTATCCCTCGCGTTTCATGATGGTCGCTTCGATGAACCCGTGCCCGTGCGGCTTTCACGGCGACAGCCAGCGCCGCTGCACGTGCAGCCCCCTGGCCGTGCAGAAGTACATGGGCCGCGTTTCGGGGCCGCTGCTGGACCGCATCGACCTGCACGTGGAAGTGCCCGCGGTTCGGTACCGCGAACTGGCCGACCAACGGATGGGGGAGACGTCGGAAGCGATCCGCGCGAGGGTCACGCAGGCGCGCGAGATCCAGCGAAGCCGGTTCGGCAGCCGGCCCGACATGCACGCCAACGCGCACATGGGCGCGCGCGAGCTGCGGCAGTTCTGCACCATCGGCGAGGGAAGCGACGCGCTGCTGCGCACCGCCATCTCGCGCCTGGGCCTGTCCGCGCGCGCCTACCACCGCGTCCTGAAGATCGCTCGAACCATCGCGGACCTGGACGGGGGCGGGGAGATCACTACTGCCCATGTCGGTGAAGCCATCCAGTACCGCTCGCTGGACAGGGCCGCATCCCCCGCCTGAGTACCAGTCCGGCGACGGGACACGTCGCCAATATGTCCTATCGGTTGACAAGCCACCCGATAGGACATATACTCACCTCAACCCGCCGCGATGCAGGTCGCGGGGGAGGGAACCGTGGCGTACACAGCCTACCTCGCAGAGCCGTGGAGAAGCCGAGGTTGGAAGATCAAGATCTTCGATCGCGAGCGGAACGAGGAGCCGCACATCACGATCATCCGCGGAACCGCGTACTGGCGATGGGGACTTCGGTCCCAGCGCTTCCTGGACCGGGAGCCGGATTCGCGCGAGGTGCCCAGGGCCCTTGTAGAGTTCGCATGCGAGAACATCCTGCTGCTGTCGAACGCGTGGAACATGCTGCATCCCCACAACCCCGTGGTTTCGAAGGAGGTGCTCGATGAATGAGGAATTCGTACTGCTGGGAACGGGATGGGGCAACACCGCGGCACTCGCGGACCTCCCGGCGCGGCGGGCGGGCACTGGAAGCGAGCTCCAGCAGTGGGGCGGCCCGTCATCGGCGGATCTGTTGTGCATCGCGCACACCCCCGCCGACCTCACCCAGTTCGTGGGCGCCGCCTTGCAGCACAGGGCGAGGAGGCCCCGAGCCAGGCTACACAAGGTGCTCGTACTGCACCCACTGAGCGCGGGGCAGCGCACCATCTACCAGGACCTGTTTGCGCGCGTGCTGGCGCCGGGAGACGGGATTCAGATGCTTTCGACGAACGACCTGCTGGAGGCACTGACCAGTGAAGATCGAGCGGACCGCGTAATCGGGGCTGCCGTGGACGGCGCGAGCGAACTGGTCATGCTGTACCGCGGCAACCTGGACACGGTCATGGTGCCGTTCGCGTGGTTCGGTTCCCCGCACGCGAGCACGCGGCCGGACTTCTCGGATTTCGAGCCCGTGGATCACGGGATCGGCGTGCGGTTCGGCGAGTACGAGGCGGCGGTAGACGCCATCCTCTACGAGTTCGATCCCGCGTACCGGCGCCGCGTGAAGAACGCGGAAGTCGGCCGGGACGACAGCGTCGGAGGGTCTGTGCGCCGGCTGCGCAATCTGCGCGGCCTCAAGCAGTCGGACATTCCGGGGATTTCTGTCAAGGAGATCGGCAGGATCGAGCGGGGCGAGGTCAAGGCGCCGCATCGGGCGACGCTCGACCGGATCGCCCAGACCTTTGGAGTCACCGTCGAACAGCTGCGCACGTACTGATTGGGCGGGCTTCAGGCCAGTGTGGCCAGATGTTCGTAGAGTCCGATGGCGCCGCGATGCGAGAGCTTGCGAAGTGCGGCCGCCTGGGCGCGGGACACGGCCGCGGGGACCGTGCAGCCGGCGAGGAGGGAGGCGAAGCAGGTGATGCCCCACACGTCGCCACAGCCCGTGGGGTCTCCCTCCGCGGGACTGACGGGGTGGTTCTCGATCGAGGCGGGATCAGCCAGGGAGGAAGAGCCCCGGTGCGCGGGCCAGGCTAGCGGGTCCGCGGGAAAATTCGGCCGCGAGGCCGTTGAGGCGCCCTGGTTGCCGAGGGTAACGAGCACCAGCCCCGGTCCGGCGCCCAGGATGCGGCCGATCCGCGACTCAACCGGCTCGCCAGGATCGCCGATTTCTCCAAGCTCGTCGGCGTTGAGCTGGATGGTGTCGAAGCAGGCGGCCCAGCGCTCCCACTCCGGCAGCTTCCGCGGCTGCCGCTCGCCCTTGCCGGGGCAGCCCAGGAAGAGCGAGTGGAGGTCGCAGTACAGCGGCCCCTGGAAGGACGCCCGCAGCCGCTCCGCGGTCTCCAGCTCCATCTCGAAGCCGGAGAGAAAGTTGACGTACAGAGCGTCGAGCCCGGCGATGCGCGGCTCCAGTTCGTCCCACGTCCACGCGCCGACGCCGCCCATCAGCCGTTCGCCCCGGCGGGCGGCGTCGGTGTAGCGCAGTTCCACCCGGTTGTTGGGCTCGGGGACGGTGAGGATGCCCGGGCCGGCGGACAGGCCGGGGAGCGCGGCCATGAACGCGTGCGCCTCGTCAGACAGGTCGGCGCCCACGCGGGCCAGCGGCACGATCTCCCACCCGGGCGGTCGTGCCGCAGCGACCGCGGCGAGCGAGTACGCCACGCCGCCCCACGTTTCGAACGCCCGCCCGGCCTGCACGTCGGCCAGGGTCCAGATGGTGTCCCACACGAACGTGCCGAGCACGCCGAGCTTTCGGGTGCGGGAGTGCGGGGATGCGGGGGTGCCGTGGGAATGGGTCATCCCACCTTCGCCGCCCCGAACACGTCCCGTTCGTCGATCGTCCAGATGCGGGGGGTGCCCAGTTCCAGGCTGTTGCCGACCGGATCGCGGAAGTACAACGAGAAGCCGCCGCTTGGCCACCGGTGCTCCGTCTCGATGGGCACGCCGGCGGCCTGCAGGCGCTCGCGCCATGCATCGATCTCCTGCTCGCGAATGGCGAAGCATACGTGTCCCGGGCCCTCGCCACCGTGGCCGGGAATCACCCCGCCTTCGCGCGTGCGCTCGGGGTTGAAGACCAGCAGCACCCGTGCGCCGCAGCGAAAGAACACGTGGCGCCCCTCCACCCGCTGCATTACCTCCAACCCCAGCACGCTCGTGTAGAAGCGCTCCGCCGCGTCCAGGTCCGACGCGTAGACACTCGCCTCCAGAATTTCTTCAGCCCGCATCGCCTTCTCCGGGTTCAGGCCAGGCGCGACAGGGCATCCACCGCGTCGGGCCACAGGCGCGGGCCGGCATCCTTTCGCAGGATGGCGAGCGCGGCGTCCGGCGTCATCCCGGCGCGGTACGGGCGGTCGGCGGTGAGCGCTTCGTAGATGTCGGCCACGGCCAGGATGCGCGCCGCCGGCTCGAGTTCGTCCGCGCCCACGCCCCAGGGATAGCCGCTGCCGTCCAGCTTTTCATGGTGAAGCGCCGACATCCGGGCGAATCCCTGGAAGGCGCCCACGCGCGACAGGATGGCCCACGTGTGTAGCGGGTGGCGCTCGATTTCCTTGCGCTCGTCGTCGTCGAGCCGCCCGGGCTTTTCCAGGATGCGGCTGCTGACGCCCAGCTTGCCGATGTCGTGAAGCAGTCCGCCCAGGTGCAGTCGGCGCACGTCCGCGTCGTCCAGCCCCATCTCCTCCGCCATCCGCACCGCGTACATGGCGACGTTCGTGGAGTGGCGGAACGTGTAGGGCGATTTGGCGTCGACGATGTCGGCGAAGGCGCCGGCGACCGTGTTCAGCATCTCCTCGTCGGCACCCCGCCTGCGGTCGCGCGGCTCCTCGGCCACCACGCGCTCCAGGATGTGCGGCTGGCGAAGCTCGTTCCACCACGCCTCGTCGCGGCCCCAGCCCAGCAGCACGTCGACGAGGTCGGGATCGAACCACGTGCCGCGCCGCTGGCGGGCGACACGAAGCGCGCCGCGCCGGCCGTCGCGGGCATGGAAGATCTCCACGCACTGCGCCAGGTTGGCGATGCGCGCCAGGAGCGGGATCTCGTGCTCGCGTTTGCCCTCCGGGTAGCCCTTGCCGCACCAGTGCTCGTCGAGCGAGCGGATGGCCTCGGCCGTTTGCGACGGAAAACCGAGCTGCAGCGCGATGTTGGCCCCGCGGTCGCAGCGGATCTGGATGAGGTCGCGCGTGAGGTCGTCTTCCTGGGCGATTCGGGCAAAGTGCTTCACCCGCGCCCAGAGCGGCCGCCCAGCGCCCGCCGTGGCCGCCGTCCGCAGCGCCAGCCGGCCGCGGTGGTGCCAGTCGGTGAGCTTCATCTGGTACTTGCCGCGCTGGTCGGCCGTGCCGAACAGCGAGGCGAAGCGCTGGGCGTTGCTGGAGCAGCCGGCATCCTTCAGCAGCAGGGCATAGTACAAAGCCGAGCGGGCCTCGGCATCCAGCCCCGCCTCTTCGCCCAGCCGCATGCCGATGGCGCAGGTGCGCAGGGTGTGGCCCTGCGGCTGCCCCTCCGTCAGGTCCAGCGCGTGCGACAGCGCCGAAAGCACCTCCGAGAGGCTTACCGCGGGTTCGCGGGTGTCCACGGCAGCCTCCTGATCAGCCACTCGACGTGAGCCCTGGAACTGAGATCCACGTCTACTTCAGCCCTGCGGGAGAGTGCCGCCGGCAATGGACGTAGGAGTATGGCGCCGGGACGCGGTTCCATCTCCCAGTTGCCCGGACGAGTTCTCGCCCCAGCACTGGACGGCGTAGGTGCTGGTTATGGCGCAGGTGTGGAACTGGCCCGTGTCGATGTCCTCGAACGGCTGTGGGTGGGCTACGGCCATTGCGGTCGCGCTGCTGGCGCTCCCCGTCCCCAACTGCCCCAGCGTGTTGTCGCCCCAGCACCAGGCTGCTCCCACTGGGGTCAGCGCACATACGTGAACGAAGCCCGGCGCGAGGACCCCAAAGCTGATCGCCGGCTGCACGGCAACCGGGGTTGTGGAGCAGCGATGCCGGAACTCCTTGATCATGCACGGGTTCTCGCCGTTCCCGTTGCCCAGCTGTTCGAAATTGTCTTCACCCCAGCAATAGCTTACCCCGCCCGTCGCCGTTGCACAGCTCACGGCGCTCCCCGCCGAGATCGTGGACATGGCTGGCCCTGTTACGGACACCGGGGAACCCCGGTCGGCTTGGGTGCCGTCGCCCAGCTGGCCCAAACCGTTGTAGCCCCAGCAGTAAATCGCACCCGACATCGTTCGTCCGCAGGTATGCATGCCCCCACCGGCGAGTTGAGAAAAGGGTGCCGGGCCCTGCATCTGCCGGGGCACGCCGCTGCCCCCGACCCCGCCGATCTCGCCGTACGTGTTGCGTCCCCAGCACCATGCTTCGCCCGAGGCCGTCAGTGCGCAGGTGTGAAGCGCGCCGGCCACCACCTTCGTGAACCGGGTACTCCCGGCTACGGGCTTGGGCGTGGGTGATAGTTCCATACCGTTTCCAAGCTGGCCGTCGAAGCCGTTACCCCAGCAGAAGACTCGATGGTCGACGGCCACCCCACAGGTGTGGGCCGAGCCAGCCGAGATGGACCAGAACGCGCGCGCCTCTCCACCGACGCGCGTGGGCACATGCCGGCCTGCGAGCGCGCTATCATTCCCGAGCTGGCCGTTCTCGTCGGAGCCCCAGCAGTACGGGGTACCTCTCCGGTTCAGAGCGCACGTGTGCCGAAGGCCGGTGGACACCTGCGCGCGAACGGGGGCTCCCCGGGTCGTAAACGTCACCTCGCCCCCAGTGATGGCCGCGCGAACGACCTGTGTACCGGGTTGCGCCCCGAGCGTCCAGAGTACCTCCGCTACGCCTGCGTCGTTCGTCTGTACGCTGTCGGATGAAAGCTGCCCTCCCCCTTGCACAACGGCGAACTTGACCCAGGCACCCCGCACCGCATTGCTCCCGTTGCGGGTAACGACGACCGCTACGCTGCCGAGAGGGGCGCCAGCAATCGCGGAGTCCGGGACCGGGGCCACGACGGCGATGGCGGGGGCCACCTCCGGGCCGGTGCCGTCGCCGTCGCCGTCGCCGCACGCGGCGGTGAAAAGGAGAATCAAAAGAGTAGAACGTACACGCATCGGGAGTCAATCCGAAGGGAAAAGGAGACGCAACGCGCGGCCAACGATCGACGCTGCGTCGGCCACAGGTGAGCGGACAGCCTGGCCGCGGAAGGCAGCGCCGATCACTCGGCGCCGCAAATGGATTCCAGCTGCGCGAAGTCCACCAGCACGTCGCGGGGCTTGGAGCCGTCGGGCGGGCCCAGGATGCCGGCTTTTTCCAGCTGGTCCATGATGCGCGCGGCGCGGCCGTAGCCGATCCGCATCCGCCGCTGCAGGAGCGACGTGCTGCCGCCCTGGTGCTGGATGCACAGCTCCGCTGCGGTGCGGAACAGCTTGTCGCGCTCGCCCGGCTCCTCGTCTGCCTCCAGCTCGCCCGTGTCTTCCTGCGCGCGCACCTCGTCCAGGATGTTGGCCTCCACCACGTGCGACGGGTCCATCCCGCGCTCCAGCGCCTCCTGCCGGCGAAGCTGGGCCTGCTCGCGGTACCAGGCCATCAGCGCCTCGGTCTCGTCCGTCGACAGGTACGCGCCCTGGATGCGGACGGGCTCGTTGCTGGCCGGCGGCATCAGCAGCATGTCGCCGTTGCCGAGCAGCGCGTCGGCGCCGTTCTGGTCCAGGATGGTGCGGCTATCGACCTTGCTCGACACGCGGAAGGCGATGCGGCTGGGAAAGTTCGCCTTGATCAGCCCCGTGATCACGTTCACCGACGGGCGCTGCGTGGCCAGGATCAGGTGGATGCCAATCGCGCGCGCCTTCTGCGCCAGCAGCGCCAGCGGCTTCTCCACCTCGCCCTGCACGGTCATCATCAGATCGGCCAGCTCGTCGATGATCACCACGATGTAGGGGAGCCGCCCGCCGCGGTACAGCCAGCGGTCGGGGTCGCCCTCCTCGCCCTCGGGGTCGGGCGAGCGCAGGAGCTGCCCGCCGTCCACCTTGGTGTTGAAGTCGGTCAGGTTGCGCACCCCGTTCACCGACAGGAGCTGGTAGCGGCGCTCCATCTCGATCACCGCCCACTTGAGCACCGCGGCGGCCTCGCTGTTGTCGGTCACCACCGGGTGCCGCAGGTGGGGGAGGTCGTTGTACATGCTGAGCTCCACCATCTTCGGGTCCACCATCAGGAAGCGGAGCGCCTGCGGCGGGTGGCGGTAGATCAGCGAGGTGATGATGGTGTTGACGCACACCGACTTCCCCGAGCCCGTGGCGCCGGCGATCAGCAGGTGCGGCATGCGGGCGAGGTCGGCCACCAGGGGCTTGCCGCTGATGTCCTTGCCCA